>JBLMXT010000115.1:0-7451 GCA_050257915.1 Deltaproteobacteria bacterium | reverse complement strand
ACGTGTTCAAGGAGGTCGGGTTCCACTTCGCGACCCGCGCCGCCGTCACCGTGTCCAAGAACGACGTCGTGGTGCCCGCCAAGGAGAAGGCTGAGATCCTCGGCGCCCACGAGGCGATGGTCGACCAGCTCCGGGACGAGTACAACAACGGCTTCCTCTCGGAGGAGGAGCGGCGCGGCAAGGTGCAGGAGATCTGGCGTGAAGCCGACGTGCAGATCACCGCTGCCACCAGGGCCAACTTCAATCCGCTCAACCCGATCTACATGATGGCCACCTCCGGCGCCCGCGGCGACATCAAGCAGATCCGCCAGCTCGCCGGCTGGCGCGGCCAGATGGCCAATCCAAAGGGCGAGATCGTCGAGCAGCCGGTGAAGTCCAGCTTCATCGAGGGCCTCTCGGTGCTCGAGTTCTTCATCTCCACCCACGGCGCCCGCAAGGGCCTCGCCGACACCGCCCTGCGCACCGCCGACTCCGGGTACCTCACCCGGCGCCTGGTCGACGTGTGTCAGGACGTCACCGTCAGCGACCTCGACTGCGGCACCAAGGAGTGGGTGCCCATGTCGCCGTGGTCGCGGCGTCGCGAGGAGAACCCGGAGCTCGAGGGCACCGTGCTCGCCGAGGACGTCAAGCGGCCGCGCAGCGACCGCGTCGTGCTCAAGAAGGGCGAGAAGATCGGCCCGGCTCAGATCGGCCTGCTGCGCGAGGTCTACTCCATGCTGCCCAACGCCAAGGTCAAGGTGAAGAAGGGCAAGGCGGCCGGCGCGCTCATGGCCGTGTGGACGCACGAACCCAACGAGAACCTGCTCGGCAGGCACCTCGGCGACGCCATCGTCGAGGAAGAGTCGGGCGAGGTCGTCTTCGACCGCGACACGCACATCGACGTCGCGACGCGCGATCAGATCCTCGACATCCTCGCGCGCAGCTCGCAGACCGACCCGATGGTGCCGGTCCGCAGCGTGCTCAAGTGCGACGCCGAGATCGGCGTGTGCCAGAAGTGCTACGGGTACGCGCTCGCCAACAACGCGCCCGCCGAGATCGGCGACGCCGTCGGTCACGTCGCGGCGCAGTCCATCGGCGAGCCGGGCACGCAGCTCACCATGCGCACGTTCCACACCGGCGGCATCGCCGGCGCGGACATCACGCACGGCCTCCCGCGCGTCGTCGAGCTCTTCGAGGCGCGCAAGCCGAAGGGCGTCGCGCGCATCGCCGAGGTGACCGGGCGCGTGTCCATCGAGGACACGGAGCGCGGCTGCAAGGTCACGATCACGCCGGACGAGGGCGCCGCGAAGGAGTACACGATCGCCGCCCGCCGCACGCACGTGATGGTGGAGGACGGCGACTGGGTCGAGGAGGGCACGCAGATCACGCCCGGCTCGCTCTATCCCGCCGACCTGCTCAAGCACGCCGGCGCCACGGCCACCGAGAAGTACCTCGTCAACGAGGTGCAGGAGGTGTACCGCTCGCAGGGCGTGGAGATCAACGACAAGCACATCGAGCTCATCGTGCGACGCATGATGCGCAAGGTGCGCATCGTGACGGCCGGAGACACCACCTTCCTGCCCGGCCAGCTCGTCGACCGCTACCAGTTCGTCGCGGAGAACGAGCGCATGGCCGCCGAGGGCGGCGAGCCGGCCGAGGCCGAGGAGATCATCCTCGGCATCACCAAGGCGTCGCTCGCCACCGAGAGCTTCCTGAGCGCGGCCTCCTTCCAGGAGACCACCAAGGTGCTCACCGACGCGGCCATCGAGGGCAAGGTCGACAACCTCGCCGGCCTCAAGGAGAACATCATCATCGGCAAGCTCATCCCGGCCGGCACCGGGCTGCGCCGCTACCGCGGCGTCGAGATCCACGCCGCCGGCCGGGCGGAAGCGCTGGCCGAGGCCGATCGCCTCATGACCGGCGATCCCGCCTGGAGCTTCGGCGACACCGACGGCCTCGACGGCGAGATCGAGTAGGCCGGGGAGCGGACTAAACAGGACGCGGGGCTGCGGCCGCTGAAGCAGCGTGTTGCGGCCGCAGCCCCGTTTCGCTAGACTACATGGCCGTTGTCCTCAGCGGCATACACGAGAGAGACCAGAGAGGTCAGATGACAACCATCAGCCAGCTCGTCCGCAAGGGGCGTGAGAGCAAGTCCAAGCGTTCGAAGACCCCGGCGCTCAAGGGTTCGCCCCAGAAGCGCGGCGTGTGCACGCGCGTCTACACGGTGACGCCCAAGAAGCCGAACTCCGCCCTGCGCAAGGTCGCTCGCGTCCGGCTGGTCAACGGCATGGAGGTCACGACGTACATCCCCGGCATCGGCCACAACCTGCAGGAGCACTCGGTGGTGCTCGTGCGCGGCGGCCGCGTCAAGGACCTGCCGGGCGTGCGCTACAAGGTCATCCGCGGGTCTCTCGACGCCTCCGGCGTAGCCGACCGCAAGAAGGCGCGCTCGCGCTACGGATCCAAGGCGAAGGGGTGAGGTAGACCATGCCGCGCAGAGGCATCATCACGCGCCGGGAAGTGCTCCCGGACCCCGTGTATAACAGCAAGCTCGTCACACAGGTCATCAACAAGGTCCTGCTGGACGGCAAGAAGAGCACCGCCGAGCAGATCGTCTACGGCGCGCTCGAGATCGTGCGCGAGAAGACCGGCCGCGACCCGGTCGAGGTGCTGCAGGACGCCATCCAGGCGCTCACGCCGCACCTCGAGGTCCGCAGCCGGCGCGTCGGCGGCGCCACCTACCAGGTACCCGTCGAGGTCCCCGGCCGTCGCGCCCGTACGCTCGCCATCCGCTGGCTCGTGAGCTTCGCCCGCGACCGCCGCGAGAAGGTCATGGCCGAGCGGCTGGCCGCCGAGATGCTCGACGCTCTCGCCGGCCAGGGCGGCGCGTTCAAGAAGAAGGACGACATCTTCAGGATGGCGCAGGCCAACAAGGCATTCGCGCACTATCGCTGGTAATCCGCCGGAGGCCCCTCACTGACCTTCGTCGGTGAGGGGCTCTGAGCGGTGCCACTTCGCCGCCCCGCTCAAGAGCTCGCCTGCGGCGGCTTTTCGCATGGAAGGAACACGACGAGCAGCATGCGACAGTATTCGCTGGACAGCACCCGCAACATCGGGATCATGGCGCACATCGACGCCGGCAAGACCACGACGACCGAGCGCATCCTCTACTACACGGGGAAGACGCACAAGATCGGCGAGGTCCACGAGGGCGCCGCGGTCATGGACTGGATGGCGCAGGAGCAGGAGCGCGGCATCACCATCACGTCGGCCGCGACGACCGTCTTCTGGCGCGACACGCAGATCAACATCATCGACACGCCCGGGCACGTGGACTTCACCATGGAAGTCGAGCGCAGCCTGCGCGTGCTCGACGGCGCCATCGCCCTGTTCTGCTCCGTCGGGGGCGTGGAGCCCCAGTCCGAGACCGTGTGGCGCCAGGCCGACAAGTACGGCATCCCGCGCATCGCGTTCGTCAACAAGATGGACCGCATCGGCGCGGACTTCTATCGCGGCCTCGAGATGATGGTCGACCGCCTGGGGGCCAACCCCGTGGCGCTGCAGATCCCCATCGGCCGCGAGGCCGAGTTCCGCGGCATCATCGACCTCATCGAGATGAACGCCACCATCTACCTCGACGAGCTCGGCACCGACTTCGAGGTCACCGACATCCCGGACGATCACCGGGAGCTGGCGGACGAGTACCGCCTCAAGCTCGTCGAGTCCATCGCCGACCACGACGATCACCTGATGGAGGCGTACCTCGAGGGCGAGGAGATCACCCCCGGGCACCTCCGCGAGGTCATCCGCCAGGCCACACTCGATATCAGCATCACCCCGGTGATGTGCGGCTCCGCCTTCAAGAACAAGGGCGTGCAGCCGCTGATGGACGCCATCGTCGACTTCCTGCCGTCGCCGATAGACGTGCCGGCCGTCGAGGGCACCAAGCCCAACGGCGAGGTGGTCACGCGGCAGACCGCGGACGACGCGCCGTTCTCGGCCCTGGCTTTCAAGGTCGCCGTCGACCCCTACGTCGGCAAGCTCACCTACTTCCGCGTCTACTCGGGCACGCTCAAGGCCGGCTCGTACGTCCTCAACTCGAGCCGCGACAAGCGCGAACGCATCAGCCGCATCCTGCAGATGCACGCCAACCACCGCGAAGACCGCGACGAGATCTACGCCGGCGAGCTCGCCGCCGCCGTCGGCCTCAAGGTCACCGGGACCGGCGACACGCTGTGCGACCCGTCCAAGCCCGTCATCCTCGAGTCCATGGAGTTCCCCGAGCCGGTCATCCAGGTGGCCATCGAGCCCAAGACCAAGGCCGACGAGGAGAAGCTCGGCAACTCGCTGCAGCGCCTCGCCGAGGAGGACCCGACCTTCCGCGTCCACACCGACGAGGAGACCGGCCAGACGATCATCGCCGGCATGGGTGAGCTCCACCTCGAGATCATCGTCGACCGCCTGGTGCGCGAGTTCGGCGTCGACGCCAACGTGGGGCGGCCGCAGGTCGCGTACCGCGAGACCATCCGCAACAAGGTCGAGAAGGTCGAAGGCCGGTTCGTGCGTCAGAGCGGCGGCCGCGGCCAGTACGGCCACGTGCGCATCGACATGGCGCCCAACGAGCCCGGCGGCGGCTACGAGTTCGAGAGCAAGATCATGGGCGGCGTCGTGCCCCGGGACTACATCCTGTCGGTCGACGACGGCATCCAGGAGGCCATGAGCACCGGCGTGCTCGCCGGCTATCCGATGGTCGACATCAAGGTGACGCTCGTCGACGGCAGCTACCACGAGGTCGACTCTTCGGACATGGCGTTCAAGATCGCCGGCTCGCTGGCGTTCAAGAACGCCGCCCAGAAGGCCAAGCCCGTCCTGCTCGAGCCGATGATGGCCGTGGAGGTCGTCACCCCGGCCGACTTCATGGGTGACGTGATGGGCGACATCAACTCGCGCCGCGGCCACATCGACGGCATGGAGCCGCGCGGCAACGCCCAGGTGATCAACGCCACGGTGCCGCTCTCCACCATGTTCGGGTACGCCACCGACCTGCGGTCGTCCACTCAGGGGCGCGCCACCTACACGATGCAGTTCAAGCACTACGCCGAGGTGCCCGCGTCCATCGCCACGGAGATCGTCGCCAAGGTGCGCGGGTGACCGTCATGAACGCCTACGCTGTTTGCCCAAGCGGGCCGGCGTCGTGTATACTGCCGACCTTTGGTGCGGCAGGCCGCCGCGCCGCTTTTTGTGTGACCTCAACCTCCGGGTTTCGGGAAAAGGAGTAGCAGAGATGGCCAAGCAGAAGTTTGACCGCAGCAAGCCGCACATGAACGTGGGCACCATCGGTCACGTCGACCATGGCAAGACCACCCTCACCGCTGCGATCACGCTCGTGCTGCACAACCGTGGTGGCAATACCGAGTTCACCGCCTTCGACATGATCGACAAGGCGCCGGAAGAGCGCGAGCGCGGCATCACCATCGCCACCGCGCACGTGGAGTACGAGACCGAGAAGCGCCACTACGCGCACGTCGACTGCCCGGGCCATGCCGACTACATCAAGAACATGATCACCGGCGCTGCGCAGATGGACGCCGCGATCCTGGTGGTCGGCGCCGACGACGGCCCCATGCCGCAGACGCGCGAGCACATCCTGCTCGCCCACCAGGTGAACGTGCCGAACGTGATCGTCTACATGAACAAGGTCGACCTCGTCGACGACCCCGAGCTCCTCGAGCTGGTCGAGATGGAGGTCCGCGAGCTGCTCACCGAGTACGAGTTCCCCGGCGACGAGATCCCCGTCATCAAGGGCTCGGCCCTCAAGGCGCTCGAGTGCGGCTGCGGCAAGCCGGAGTGCGAGTGGTGCAGCAGCATCATCGAGCTCACCAACGCCCTCGACGAGTACCTGCCCGAGCCCGAGCGTGACGTCGACAAGCCGTTCCTCATGCCGGTCGAGGACGTGTTCACCATCACCGGCCGCGGCACCGTCGCCACCGGCCGCGTCGAGCGCGGCATCGTCAAGGTCGGCGAGGAGATCGAGATCGTCGGCATGCGCGACAAGCCGATGAAGACCACCGTGACCGGCGTCGAGATGTTCCGCAAGCTGCTCGACGAGGGTCGCGCCGGCGACAACATCGGCGTCCTCCTCCGCGGCACCAAGCGCGAAGAGGTCGAGCGCGGCATGGTCTGCATCAAGCCGGGCAGCATCACCGGCCACACCAACTTCATGGCCCAGGTGTACGTGCTGAGCAAGGACGAGGGTGGCCGTCACACGCCGTTCTTCAACGGCTACCGCCCGCAGTTCTACTTCCGCACCACCGACGTGACCGGCGTCATCACCCTCCAGGAGGGCGTCGAGATGGTCATGCCGGGCGACAACACCGAGATGGAAGTCAAGCTCATCACCCCGATCGGGATGGAAGAGGGTCTTCGCTTCGCCATCCGCGAGGGCGGCCGCACCGTGGGCGCCGGGGCGATCTCCAGGATCATCGCGTAAGACGAAGGACCCGATCGGCCGGGCGTGCATCCCGCACGCTCGCGTGGGCGACACGCCCGGCCGCGTGAACAGGACACAGAGAAGGCGAGAGTGGCACAGCAGAAGATCCGCATAAGGTTGAAGTCTTACGATCACGAGCTGATCGAGCGAAGCGCGCAGTCCATCGTGGAAACCGCGCAGCGCAGTGGCGCGACCATCTCCGGCCCCGTGCCGCTCCCCACGGAGAAGAACGTGTATTGCGTGATCAAGAGCCCGTTCAAGGACAAGGACTCGCGCGAGCACTTCGAGATCCGTACCCACAAGAGGCTCATCGACATCCATCAGCCGACCCCCAAGACGGTCGACCAGCTGATGCGTCTCGATCTGCCGGCCGGTGTCCACATCGAGATCAAGCTGTAGAGCGATGACTGGCATCATCGGCAAGAAGATGGGCATGACCCAGCTCTTCGACGAGGACGGCAACGTGATCGCCGTCACCGTCGTCCAGGCTGGTCCCTGTCCCGTCACCCAGGTACGCACCCTCGACAACGACGGCTACGAGGCCGTGCAGCTCGCCTTCGAGGAGTGCAAGGACAAGCACATCACCAAGCCCGAGCTCGGCCACCTCAAGAAGGCCGGCCTCAAACACGGCATGCGCCACCTGGTCGAGTTCGACGGCGTGGGCGACCTCAAGGTCGGCGACACCGTCACCGTCGAGGCGTTCGAGGACGGCCAGGCCGTCACCGCCACCGGCGTGAGCAAGGGCAAGGGGTTCCAGGGCACCATCAAGCGGCACAACTTCGGCCGCGGCCCGGAGACCCACGGTTCGCACAACGTCAGACAGCCGGGTTCCATCGGCGCCAGCGCGTATCCCAGCCGGGTGTTCAAGGGCATGCGCATGAGCGGGCACATGGGGGCGCAGCGCGTCACCCAGCAGGGTCTCAAGATCGTCCGTCGCGACGTCGAGAACAACCTGCTGCTCATCAAGGGCTCTGTGCCGGGC
>JBLMXT010000114.1:0-5736 GCA_050257915.1 Deltaproteobacteria bacterium | reverse complement strand
GCCCAGCTTGCGCCGCAGGTTCTTGATAGGGGCGTCGATGGTGCGCTCGTACGGCTCCACCTCCAGGCCCTGCAGGCGCTCCCCCCGCGCCGGCCGCGTGTACCCGCGGCCGGGGAACCGGGCGAGCGCCTGGAGCAGACGGAACTCGGACTCGGTGAGATCGATGAGCTCGCCGTCGAGGGTGACGCGCCGGCGGGCGGTGTCGACCAGCAGCCGCCCGCCGGCCCGTTCGAGCACGTCGGCTTGCGGCTCGTCCTCCGCGCGGGCGCGCCGCAGCAGCGCCCGCACCCTGGCGGTCAGCTCGCGTGGGCTGAAGGGTTTCGTGAGGTAGTCGTCGGCGCCGAGCTGCAGCCCCCGCACGAGGTCCTCCTCCGCGTCCCTGGCGGTCAGCATGATGATGGGCACGTCGGACTCGGCGCGCAGGCGCCGGCACACCTCCTCCCCGGAGATGCCGGGAAGGCCCAGGTCGAGGATCACGAGGTCGGGGCGCCGACTCGCCGCGGCGGCGAGAGCGTCTTCTCCGCTCGCCGCCCAGTCCACGCTGTGACCCTGTCCCTCGAGATAGCCCTGCACGACTTCGGCGATGCGGGCCTCGTCTTCGACGACGAGGATGCGGGCGGGTCCGGGCATGAGGTCATCATACCCGCCGACCTCGGGGCCGGCGCCCGGGCGCCTCCCCGGCCTCGGTCTCCGGGCCATCTGATAGGATGCCTGCCACGTCCGAGGAGGTCACCCTGCCCAACCTGAAGGTGTACCGAGTCGCCTGGGTGGTCACGGCCGTTCTCGTCGTCGTCGCCCTGTTCACGCTCGGCAGTCCCGACACTCCCAGGCTCAGCCAGGAGCCGCCGTCGTTCGACGGCGAGGCCGCCTACGCCGACCTCAAGACCATCGTCGAGGACTTCCCCCAGCGAGTCGCCGGCACCGACCCGGACGCGCGCATGGCCATCTGGGTCGAGGAGCAGTTCCGGGCCGCCGGCCTCGAGACGCACATCGACCCCTTCGCGGCCACCGTCAACGGCGAAGCCGTCGCACTGCAGAACGTCTGGGGCATCTCCAGAGGCCGCACGCGTGGCACCATCGTGGTCCTCGCCAACCGGGACGTCCCGCCGCTCGCCACGCAGGGCGCGGGGGACAACGCCTCGGGCGTCGCCGCGCTGCTGGGCCTCGCCGACGCCTTCAGCGTGACCGCCCACGAGCGCTCTATCATCTTCCTGTGCACCACCGGCGACGCGTTCGGCGCGCTCGGCGCGCGGCAGTTCGTCGAGGCGCACGAGACGGACGACGTCCTCGCGGCGGTCGCGCTGCGCGACGTGGCCAAACGGGACAGCGACGGCATCAGCATGGACGGCTGGAGCTCGGTCCCCAAAACGGCGCCGCCGTGGTTGTGGTTGCTCACGGCTCCGGCGGCAAAGAGGGACTCCAACCTGGGAGTCGAGCTGCCGGCGGCGCCCGCGCAGGTGCTGCGCCTGGCGGTCCCCACGGGCGCCGGCAGCCAGGGTCCGTTCGTGGCGGCCGGCGTGCCGGCGATCACGGTCTCCGCCGCCGGCCCGTCCGCGCCGGCGCAGAACGATACGCTCGAGTCGGTGTCCGTGGAGACGCTGACCAAGGTCGGGACCGCCGCCCAGAACATGGTGATGGCCGTCGACGACACCAGTGAGCCCGGCGCACGGAGCGGGGGCACGATCTTCCTGACGCGCAAGGCAACGCTGCCGGGTGGCGCGCTCGCGGGCAGCCTCGCCGCCCTGCTCCTGCCGCTCGTCGCCATCACGGTGGACCTGTTCGCCCACTGCCGCCGCGGCCGCGTCCGCCTGCGGCCGGCCTTCGTACGCGCCGGCCTCCACCTCGCCCCGTGGCTGGTGCTGATCGCCATCGTCTACTTCGCCAACCTGGTGGGCCTGCTGCCGCACAGCCCCGACGCGGTGATTCCTCCGGATTCACGGCTCGCGGACACCCCGCGCTACCTGCGTGTCGTCGTGCTGGTCGCGCTCCTGCTGCTGGCCTACTTCTACGCCGTCGCAGTCGAACGACGGCTCGAGCGACGCTTCGCCAGCGACCCACGCGCCACCATCTTCGTCTCCCACCTCCTGCTGGTGCTCATCGCCCTCCTGCTGCTGCTCGTGAACCCGTACGCGGTGCTGCTGATCCTGCCGGCCGCCATCCTTTGGCCACTCGCCAGACCCGGCGGGTGGGCGCGGTCGATCCTTCCCGTCTACCTCGGCCTGCTGATGGTGCCGGTGCCGCTCGTCTACTACGCGCTCCAGCTCGACACCGGCTGGAAGGTCTGGTGGTACTTCTTCCTGCTGTTCGAGAACCGAACCATCCCGGCGGTCGCCGTCCTGCTTGCGGCACTGTTCTTCTCGACCGCCGGAGTGCTCGCGCACACGTTGCACGAGCGCGGGCTCGCGCCGGGTGCGCTCTCGTGGCCCGCCGTGGAGCGTCGCGGCGCAGACAGGATGAGCGACGCGGAATGGGCCGCCGTCACCGAGGTCACGACGCGCCGCACGCGGCACGGCGGCCGCGCACGACGGCGGAGCCGCGGATCCCTGAAGCGCTGAAGAGGGCAAACGACGAGGCCGGGGGGTCCCGACGGGACCCCCCGGCCTCGTCACGCGCGGGTCAGTACTCTTCCTGGGAGAGGGACTCGTCGATGGCCGAGTCGGTCTCGGCGTCGAGTTCCGGCGTGTCGCTGCCCGGAACCGGCTTCTCGCCGCTGTCGCGCGAGAGCAGAGCGGCCTCGCCGCTCATCATGGCGTCGAACGCTTTGGCCTTGAGACGAGCGCGAGTCTCCTCGATGCGTCGGCGCATCTCGGCCTGATCGATGGAACCGCCTTCCCGAGCCGGAGCGCCCGGGGCCTCGACCTCCTCGGCGACCGGCTCCGGCACCTCCTCGACGACCGGCTCCGGTTCCTCGGCAGCGACCGGCTCCGGTTCCTCGACGGCGACCGGCGCCGCTTCCTCGACGACCGGCGGCTCCTCAGCGGCGACGGGCTCCGGCCCTGCCGGCGTCGCGGCCGCCAGCGGGGGCGGTACGGCAGGAACGGCAAAGGGCTCGGGCTCGACGCCGGCGAGGGGGGCCTCGGCAACGACTTCGTCGGCCGCGGCTTCCTCGGCGATGGCCTCCTCCGCGACCGCCTCGGCGAGGTCCGCCTCCGCGACGGCCTCCTCGGCGACGGCCTCTTCGACGGCGGCCTCCACGACCGCCTCCTCGGCGACGATCTCGGTGAACGCCGCCTCCTCGACGGCGGCGGCGGCGACAAGCTCGGCCACGTCGGCCTCCGCGACCGCTTCCTCCGCAACGGCGGTGGCGGCGTCGGCCTCCACGATCGCGGCTTCCGCAGCGAGCTCCTTGGCGGCTGCGTCGGCGTCGTCGGCGAGCAGAGCGTCTGCCACCGCGTCCTCGGCCACCTGCTCGGCCACGATGGCCTCGACGACGGCCTCCTCGGCCACGATCTCGGCGACTTCCGCCTCGGCGATCGCCTCCTCAGCGACGATCTCCGCGGCCGCGGCCTCCACGACGGCCTCCTCGGCCACGATCTCGGCGGCCACGGCTTCCACGACGGAGGCGTCAGCGGCGACGGCGGCCTCGTCGGCGCGCTCGACGGTCTCGTCGGCGAACGGCTGCGCCAGCTCGCTCTCGAGCGTCGCCCGCGTCTCGTCGATGCGCGCGCGCAGGTCCTCGCCGGCGGGCTCGCCGGGGCGCTCTTCCCAGTCGGGGAACGGTTTGGGCGACGGGGCCTCCTCGGCGACGGCCTCTTCGGCGACAGCTTCCTCCGCGACGGCCTCCGCCGCCACAGCCTCCGCCGCGACGGCCTCCTCGGCGACAGCCTCGACCACGGCGTCTTCTTCGACCGGCTCGGTGACGGCGACCGCTTCGGCGGCCGGCTCGGCCGGCGTCCACGGCTCTTCGACGGGCGGCGCCTCCGCCACGGCAGTGGCCGCGCCGCTCCACTCGGCGACCGGCTCCGGCTGCGGGTACTCGTCGGGCGCGGCGCCCAGCAGCTTGCCGCTCGCGCCGCCGATCAGCTGCTCGCGCAGAGCACGCCCGCTCTTCGGGGCGACGAGCAGGGCGACGCCCGCCCCGATCGCGAGTCCGAGCAGGAACCTCATCACCTTCATCGCTGCCTCCTTGACCGCTGCCGTGCCAGCCGCACAGGCGCGCGAAGCCGGCGAATGTGTACGTCGGAAGAAACGTGCCCAGGCTTTACAGTTTACAGCCCTGTATACGCTGGGCCCCGGTGCAGTCCTGCCGGAAGATCAGGCGAGCCGCTGCGCCGTGACGCTGCCGTCCTCTCCCGCCGTCAGCAGGACGACCCACCGCGGACCCCACTGCTCGCTCACCTTCATCGCCGCTTCGTTGAGCGCGGCGCTGACGTCCTTGCCCACGAACGCCATGAGCGGCAGCATAGGACGGTGCTCGATCTGCACCCGCACACCCTCCTCGTTCTGCTTGAGCAGGATGGGCTCCACGCTGAGGTCGCGCAGCCGGGCGACACTGGCCTGGCCCAGTTCCAGGGACGTCCTGGCCCCGGCGACGGAGCTCGGCGACGTGTCGAGGTCGCTCTTCATCCGGCGGGCCAGGACCCAGACGACGACCAGGGCTACGAGCGCAACGACGAGGAAGATGAGGATCCCCACATACACCCCGCTCACGGCCTCTTCGCCTCCTCGTCGTCGCCCTCGCCGGACGCGGCCTGCCGCCGGATCTCCTCCCAGCGAGCGGCCAGCCGGCTCTCGACTCCCCGTATCGGCACGTAGTAGCGGCGCCCTGAGAGCCGGTCCGGCAGGTACTGCTGGCTGACCCAGCCGCCGCTCGCGTGCGGGTACTTGTACCCCGCGCCATGGCCGAGTTCCTTCGCCCCGCGGTAGTTCGCGTCGCGGAGATGCGGCGGCGGCGGCTGGTTGCCCTGGCGCCGCACGTCGTCGAGGGCCGCGTCAACCGCCGTGTAGGCGGCGTTGCTCTTGGGCGCCAGCGCCAGGTACGTCGCCGCCTGGCTCAGGTTGATGCGGCACTCGGGCAAGCCGACGAACTCCACGGCGCGCGCGGCGGCGATCGCGACCTGCAGGGCCTGCGGGTCGGCGTTGCCGACGTCCTCGCTGGCGAAGACGATCATGCGGCGCGCGATGAACTTGGGGTCCTCGCCGCCGGCGATCATGGAGGCGAGATAGTAGACGGCCGCATCCGGATCGCTGCCGCGCATGCTCTTGATGAACGCCGAGACGGTGTCGTAGTGCGCGTCCTCGCGGTCGTACATGACGGGGGACTTCTGCGCGGCGTCCTGGAGATCGTCGAGGGTGAGCGCGATGGGCGCCCCCGGCGACGCCGCGGAGCGGGAGCGCCAGGCAGTCTCCAGGGCGTTGAGCGCGATGCGCGCGTCGCCGCGCGACATGCCGGCGAGGAAGGCGAGCGCCCCGTCGCCGAGCGTGACGCCCCTGCCGCCCAGGCCGCGCTCCTCGTCCTGCAGCGCGGCCGTCACGACCTGCTCGACCAGCTCAGGCGTGAGCGGCTCGAAGCGGTAGAGCTGGCAGCGGCTGAGGAGCGCCGAGTTGACCTCGAAGTAGGGGTTCTCGGTGGTCGCGCCGATGAGCGTGACGATCCCGTCCTCGATCGCCGGAAGGAGCGCGTCCTGCTGCGCCTTGTTGAAGCGGTGGATCTCGTCGACGAAGAGCAGCGTGCGCCGGCCGTGCAGCACGCGCTGGTCGGCGGCGGCCTTGACCACCGCGCGCAGCTCGGCGACG
>JBLMXT010000113.1:0-5433 GCA_050257915.1 Deltaproteobacteria bacterium | reverse complement strand
CACGGCGCGGCACGGCGCGCCGGGGCGGGCCGCGGCCGTCGCCGCCTCCTGCACGCGCAGCGCGACGTCGTGCACACGGAGCAGCTCCGGATCCACCGGCCCCAGCGCGTACATGCGCGTGAAGTCGGCCATGTAACCGTCGCGCACGGGCACGAAGTCGAAGACGACCGGCTCGCCGCGGCCTATGCGGCGAAAGCCGGGGCCCTGGGCCACCGACGGGCTGAGGCCGGTGCCGGCGAGCGGCGTGTCCAGGTAGCTGGGCACGCAGCCGCTGACGCCGGTGAGCAGCTGCCCGTAGAACATCTCCTGGTTGAACCCGCGCATGCGGATGTAGCCCTCATGGCCCAGCCGCCGCGCCTCCGCCTCCACGCGGCCGGCGAACGCGACCTCGGTGAGCCCCTCCTCGAGGAGGCCGGGGATCAGGCGGCCGACCTCGTCGGCGACGGCGGCGGCGACCGCGATGCGCGCGATCTCCCACGCCGACTTGACCGCCCGCTGCCGCACGACGGCCCGGCCGACGTCCTCGCACGCCGCCTCCGGAAAGAGCCCTTCGAGGCGGCGGAACTGCGTCACCGGGAGCACATCCAGCTCGAGGCCGAGACGCGCGGGGAGGCGGCCGTACCGCTCGGCCACCAGCGACGGGAGGTCGTCGACCGAGCTGAGCGCGACGATCGCGCCGAGCGCCGACTCCAGCCGGGCGCGCTCGGCGACCTTGCGTACGAACAGCGTCGCCTCCCCCTCGGCCGGCACGTACAGGTACGACTGCTGGACCGTGCCGGCGAAGTAGTACAGGTCGGCGTTCTGCCGCAGCAGCGCGGCGTCGAGCTCCCGGCCGGCGAGGGCGGCCTGCAGGCCGGCGATGCGGGCGGCCAGCTCCGCCGCCGGCACGAGCGCCGCACCAGGCTGCACCAGCTGCGGCCCGTCCGCGGTCACGTCAGGCGACGAAGGTCACGACCTGCCAGGCGGTGACGAGGAGAAGGAAGAAGACGATGCCGGCGACGGCGAGCCCGTCGGCCATGCCGAACGGCCGGCGCGGGTCCTTGCGGCCGGCCAGCATCATCGCGGTCATCACCGCCGCCCCCGCCAGCAGCCCCCCGATGTGCGCCTGCCACGACACCCGCCCGGCGGAGAACGTGAACACGAGGTTGATGACGAGCAGGAAGATGACGTTGCCGAGGAGCGCCCGCGACTGGAAGTCCCGGCCGCGGTTGAGGAACGCGTGCACGGCGAGGGCGCCGAAGATGCCGAAGATCGCGCCGGAGGCGCCCACCACGAGCGAGTCCGTGGGCGCCGCGACCAGGACCAGCACCGACCCGGCGAAGCCGGAGATGAAGTAGAGCAGCACGAACTTGAGCCGGCCCAGCGCCGCCTCCATGAAGCCGCCGATGGCCCACAGCGCCCACATGTTGAAGAGGATGTGGAAGATGCCGTCCTGGAGGAACAGGGACGTGAACATCCGCCAGTACTCGTGCTCCTGGAGCACGGCGCGCGGCCACAGGGCGCCGAGGTCGAGCATCGCCTGCGCCGACCCTCCGCCCATGATGCCCGTCGCGCCGACCAGCAGCTCGATCACGAACATGATGAGGTTGAGGCCGATGAGGACCTTGGTCGCGGAGAGACCCGCGGCCCCGCCCATGGCGCCGGCGCTCCACCCGGAGCGGATCTGGCCGCGGGTCACGACCTTGGCGCGCGAGCCGCGGGCGCTCTGCTCCTTGACGCACTCCGGGCAGCGGAAGCCGACCGGTGCGGGGATCATGCAGTCGTGACAGATCGGCCGCCCGCAGTTGGAGCACGAGACCCCCGTCTCGCGGTCCGGGTGGCGATAGCAGTAGCGGACCGGAAGATCCTCCGGCATCTTCGTCTCGAAGTCCGGCGGCATGTCGCCGCCGGGGAACCGGTACACGTTGCCCATGGTCAGTCCTGTACCGTCACCGGCAGGTCGGCAAACAGGTCGCGCAGCCAGGCCGGCATGGCGCAGGCGCGCGCGCTGTCGCGCTCGCACACGGCGAGGCGGGTCCAGCCGGTGACCAGCAGCAGGCCGTCCTCGCGCGTGATCTCGTAGTCGAAGGCGAACGACGCCGGCCCCACGGACGCGAGGGTAGCGCGGACCGTGAGGAGGTCGTCGACGCGCGCCGGGCGCAGGTAGCGGACGCGCGCCTCGACGACCGGCAGGATGACGCCCTCGGCCAGGATGCGCGTGAGGGGGTAGCCGAGGGCGCGCAGCCACTCGACGCGCGCGACCTCGAAGAAGGCGAGGTAGTTGGCGTAGTAGACGACGCCGTCGGCGTCGGTGTCGGCGTAGCGCACGCGCACGCGCGTCTCGAAACTGGAGGTTGGCGACGGGGACGTGCTCACGAGCGCGAGTCTAGCATGACGGCGAGGGCGGGGCGCCGAAGCGCCCCGCCCTCGCGGACGTGCAGGTGGTGTGATGCGCCGATCAGGCGAAGACGGCCTTGGCGGCCTCCTCGAACACGCCGATCGCGTGGTCCATGTCGGCGTCGCTGATGTTGAGCGGCGGCAGGAAGCGGACGCCGTTGCCCTGGGAGCACGCGCCCATGAGGATGATCTTGTGCTTCTGGCACTCGGCGATGAACGCCTTGGCCGCGGCCGCGTTGGGCTCCTTGGTGCCGGGCTGCACGCACTCGATGGCGAGCATCAGACCCTTGCCACGCGCCTCTCCGATGGCCGGATACAGCGCCTGCTGCCCCTTCCAGAACGCAAGCAGCTTGTCGCCCTGCTTCGTCGCGTTGGCGAGCATGCCGTCTTCCTCCATGGCCTCCATGGTGGCGACGCCGGCGGCGCAGGCCACGGCGTTGCCGCCGTAGGTGCCGCCCATCGAGCCGGGCAGGGTCTTGTCCCAGAGCTCATGGCCGGCGATGATCGCGCCGAGCGGGTAGCCGGAGGCGATGCCCTTGGCGACGGTGATGATGTCGGCCTTGACGCCGTAGTGCTCCTGGCACAGCCACTTGCCGGTGCGGCCGAATCCCGCCTGGATCTCGTCGATGATGAGGCAGGCGCCGATCTCGTCCGCGATGGCGCGCAGCTCCTGCATGACCTCGGTGGTCGGCACGATGAAGCCGCCCTCGCCCTGGATGGGCTCCACGATGATCGCGGCGACGTCGTCGCCGTAGATCTCCGCGCGCAGCACGCGGCGCACGTCCTCGATCGCGTACGCGGTCGGGTCCTCGCTGGCCGGCGTGCGGTACGGATAGCAGTACCTGGCGTGGTAGATGCTGCCGACGAGCGGCTCGTGATGGCCGCGGTAGTGCACCGCCGAGTCCGTGAGCGCCATGGTGAGGTGGGTGCGGCCGTGGAAGGCCCCCTGGAAGGCGATGATGCCCGGGCGGCGGGTCGCCTGCTTCGCCAGCTTGATCGCGTTCTCGACGGCCTCGGCGCCCGAGTTGGCGAACATGACCTCGTCCATGCCGTCGGGCACGATCCCGGTGAGCTTCTCGGCCAGCTCGAGCATCGGGCCGTGCCGGTAGATGTTCATCTGCGCGTGCGGCACCTTGGCGGCCTGCTCCTGCACGGCCTTGACGACCTTGGGGTGGCAGTGGCCGGTGTTGACCACGGCGATGCCGACCACGAAGTCGAGCCACTTGCCGCCGTCGGTGTCGTAGACCCAGCTCCCCTCGGCGTGGTCGATGGTGATCGGCGCCACCGGCCCGAGGAAGTGCGGCATGTGCTTCATGTACGTGGGCTTGTCCGACATGTAGTGACCTCCAGCTGCGATGGTGCTGCCTGCGTGATGTGCGAGGCCGGCGGCGACGCCGGCACCCCGTGGCTCAGTGTCCGCACTCTACCAGAGCCACTTCGTCGAACATGTGCCAGGTCAACGTACGCGCGACACTACGGACGGGGCCTGATTGGCCAACTTGGACAATGCGCGGCGCTGTTCACTTGTGCGCGAGAGTGTTGACAGGAGGGCTCGCAAGACAGAGAATCGTGACAGAATTCACAGCGTTCGTTCTGTAACGAACTCGCGACGACACCACACCCACCGCCCGGGAGCCGTTTCGTGGTATCGAGGAAGACCGTGTCACGCATGAGCCGCTATCGGCGGCTGCTGCAGTCCCTGCGCGAGACCGGCGTGGAGAGCATCTACTCCCACCAGCTCGCGCGTCACGCCGTCGTCAGCGCCGCCCAGGTGCGCCGCGACCTCATGGTCATCGGCTACTCGGGAAGCCCCAACAAGGGCTACGACGTGACCGCCTGCATCGACAGCATCTCGCACTTCCTGGACGGCTCCGTGCGCCAGGAGGTCGCGCTCGTCGGCGCCGGCAACCTCGGGCACGCCGTCCTCTCGCACTTCGCCGACAAGAGCCCCACCGTGGCGATCGTGGCGGCGTTCGACGTCGACCCCGCGCTCACCGGCACGCTCATCCACGGGGTGCGCTGCCTCGACGCCTCCCTGATGGAGGGCGTGGTGCGCGACCTGGGCCTGCAGATCGCCGTGCTCACCGTGCCCGGAGGGGTCGCGCAGGAGGTGGCCGAGACGCTCGTGCGCGCCGGCGTGAAGAGCCTCATCAGCTTCGCGCCCACGCCGCTCGCCCTCCCCAACGACATCTTCGTCGAGTACATGGACATCACGGCGGCGCTCGAGTCCGCCGCCTTCTTCGCCCGCCTCGGCGGGCGCGACGAGCCGCCCACCAACGGCGACGGCGACATCGAGCCGATCGTCAGGAAACTGGAATCCCTGCTCGCGAGGTCGAACATGAAGCTCGAAGAACTTGCCGTCAGCATCGGCGCCGACGTGGTGACGCCGGGCAAACCGGGCGGCACCAGCGTCGCCAAGGTCTACGCGGGCGACCGCGTCAGCGACCTGCTCAACGAGGCGTCGGACAAGACGCTCCTCGTCAGCAACCTGGCGAGCGTGCAGATGCTGCGCGTCGCCGAGCTCATGGACGTCCCCGGCATCTGCTTCGTCAACGGCATCCAGCCGGACGCCGAGATGATCCAGCTCGCCCGGGACAACGACACCCTGCTCATGGTGTCGCCGCAGGGCGTGTTCGAGACCTGCGGCCTCATCTACCAGACCCTGGACGGAGAGCGCGCCTGAGCCATGGAGCACCTGGCGTACGACATCCGCTGCGGAGACTTCACGAGCGCCGGCGCGGCGTCGCGCGACCTCAAGCAGCACCTCAAGCGGATCGGCGCCGAGAGCGACGCCGTGCGCCGGGCGATGATCGCCGCCTACGAGGCCGAGATGAACGTGGTGATCCATGCCGTGGGCGACGGCCACCTCGAGGCCGCCGTGAGCGACGGGCAGCTCGACGTGGACGTCGTCGACCACGGCCCGGGCATCCCCGACGTCGAGTCGGCGATGCGCGAGGGCTGGTCGACCGCCTCGTCCGAAGCCCGCGCGCTGGGGTTCGGCGCCGGCATGGGCCTGCCGAACATCCTGCGCAACAGCGACCGCCTGAGCGTCACGTC
>JBLMXT010000112.1:0-3309 GCA_050257915.1 Deltaproteobacteria bacterium | reverse complement strand
CGCTCAAGGAGAACCTGGCCGCCGGCCTGCTGCTCTACGCCGCCTGGCCGGGCGAGGCCGCCGCCGGCGCCAGTCTGCTCGACCCGCTGTGGGGGTGGGGGACGCTGCCGATCGAGGCGGCGCTGATGGCGGCCGACGTCGCGCCCGGCCTGCTGCGCGCGGAGGCGGAGGGCAAGCCGGGCGCCGCTCCGGCCTTCGGCTTTCTGCACTGGCACGGCCACGACGCCGCGCTCTGGGACGCGCTCATCGCCGAGGCGCGAGAGCGCCGCGGCGCCGGCATGAACCGGCTCGCGGCGGCGCGGCCGGGCGTCGTCATCCGGGGGTCGGACAGAGACCAGCGCGCCGTGAAGGTGGCCCGCGACTTCGTCAAACGAGCCGGGCTCCACGGCCTGGTGACGATCGAGCACGCCCAGCTGGAGACCGTCGCCGCGCCCACCGAGCGCGGCCTCCTCGCCACCAACGCCCCGTACGGCGAGCGGCTCGACGTCGCCGACACCGAGGTCGTCTACCAGCAGCTCGGCGAACGCCTCCGGGAGGCCTTCCCGGGGTGGAGCGCCGTCGTCCTCGCCGGCGATCGCCGGCAACTCAAGGCCATCGGCCTCACGCCCAGGCGCGAGACGGACCTGCGCAACGGGCCGCTCGAGTGCGTCCTCGCCTACTACGATGCCGGCGCGGCTCCCACCTGTGCGGCCGCGCCGCGCACCGCACGGGCCGAGGCGCGGTCGTCCTCGCGCAAGGCGGCGCCGCGGGACGCGACCAGCGCGCCGGCCCCGGCCGCCGCGACGCCGGCCGTTGGCGCTCCGGCGCGCGAGCCGGAGGCTCCCGCCGGTCCGCGCAGAGCGCTCGGCGGCGGCGCCGAGTACCTGGCCAACCGATTGCGCAAGAACCAGCGCCGGCTGGCCCGGCGCCTGCAACGCGAGGGCATCACCTGCTACCGGCTCTACGACGCCGACCTGCCCGAGTACAACCTCGTCGTCGACGTGTACGGCGAGTGGGTGCACGTCCAGGAGTACGCGGCGCCGCCCGAGATCGACCCCGGCAAGGCCAAGCGGCGCCTGGCCGAGGCGGTGGAGGTCATCGGCGCCGTCCTCGAGACGCCGCCGCAGCGCGTGGTGCTCAAGGAGCGCCGCCGGCAGCGCGGAGCGGCGCAGTACGAGCGGCGCGGCGACGCCGGCAAGCACCTCGAGGTCGGCGAGGACGACCTCACGTACCTCGTCGACCTGAACACCTACCTGGACACCGGCTTCTTCATCGACCAGCGGATCACGCGCCGCCTGGTCCGCCGGCTGGCCGGCGGCCGCCGGTTCCTCAACCTCTTCTCGTACACCGGCACCATGACGGTGAACGCCCTCGCCGGCGGATCGCCGGCCTCCACCACCGTCGACCTCTCCGCGACCTATCTGACGTGGGCTGAGCGGAACCTCGCCGCCAACGGCTTCGCGACCGCGACCGAGGTCTGGCCGGCGCCGGGCGGCAAGCCGGACGCGACAGCAGCGACGCCGGCCGGCGTAGCCGCGCCGGGCTCCGGCCCCCACACCCTCGTCCAGGCCGACTGCCTGCGCTGGGTGGCCGAGGCGGGCGGCGTCTACGACCTCATCTGGCTCGACCCGCCGACGTTCAGCAACTCCAAGAAGATGGGTCGCGCCACCTTCGACGTCCAGCGCGACCACGCCGACCTCATCCGCATGACCGCCCGCCGCCTGCTCGCCCCCGGCGGCATCCTGCTCTTCGCCACCAACCTGCGCAACTTCCGCCTCGACCACGCCGATCTCCGTGGCCTCGGCGTCAAGGACCTCTCGCGCGCGACCCTCGCCTTCGACTGCGAACGGGGGGCCAACCGGCACCACGTCTTCCAGATCGAACCCGGCCACCGCTGACCTCCCCCGCGCGCCGCGGGTCTTTCGCCCCCATCCGCACGCTTCCGACGAAAGTCAATTCGCCGGCCGTTGCCGCGGGTCGATACTGGTGGGTGCCAATCACGTACCGTGGGGGTGTGCCATGAGGGGATCGGTTCTGCTGCTGGGGGCAGCGCTGTTCACGTTCGGCCTGCTGGCGCCGCCTGCCACTGCCGAGACGTACACGCAGGAGGAGTGCCTCACCTGCCACACCTCGATGCAGCCGGGTCTGGTGAAGCAGTACCACCAGGGGGCCATGTCGGGCGCCGGCGTCACCTGCGTCTCGTGCCACGGCGCCGACCACGCCGCCATCAGCGCCGCCAAAGGCAGCGTACCGGCGAGCACGTGCGCCCAGGCCGGCTGCCACCCCGACCAGTACGCCGAGTTCGCGTACAAGGACGCGACCGGCAACTACGTCAACAAGCACGCGATCGGCTGGACGCGCATGACGGCCGCCGCGCGCTACAAGGTCATGCCCGAGGAGCAGCGCTACGAGATGTGCGAGCGCTGCCACAACGTCGGCTACGTCAGCCCCGACGGCTCCGTGGGCAAGTGCGACAGCTGCCACACGCGCCACACCTTCTCCGCCGAAGAGGCCATGGAGCCGCCCGCGTGCGGCACCTGCCACATGGGCCCGGACCACGAGCAGATCGACATGTGGGAGAAGAGCAAGCACGGCGTCGTCTACGCGACCGAGAAGGAGCGCGCGGGCGGCGATACGAGCCGCGCGCCGACGTGCGTCACCTGCCATATGCCGGAGATGGAGAAGGGTGCAGGCCGGCCGCTGACGCACAACGTCTCGACCAACATCACCATCGGCACCGTCGCGCAGGGCGCCCGCCTGCCGGGCGTGCCGCTCCCGGTGCCGATGCGCACGGTCTCGACCTGGGACTTCGACGTCAATCGCACCAAGATGGTCGCCGTCTGCGGCGACTGCCACGCCCGCGCCTTCGCCCGCCGGAACCTCGAGGGGGCGGACGAGATCAAAGCCGACGTGGACACCCTGCTCTGGGACCCGGTGATGCGCATCCGCGGCCTGTGGTGGGACGGCCTGCTCGACCCGATGCCGGCGAACCGCGCCCCGAACCCCAACTTCGGGCAGGCGCTGGTGCTCGGCGGACAGCAGCTCTACGGCGGCACGTCGGCGATCGAGCAGCTCTTCTTCTACACCTACAAATACGACCACGTGAACACGTTCAAGGGCGCCTACCACATCAATCCGGACTACAGCCACTGGTTCGGCTGGTCCGAGGTCAACCAGGACCTCGACCTGATCAAGGGTGAGGAGTCCAAGCTGCGCCGGCTGGCCGCCCCGTACGACCCCGGCTTCGTCGTGACGACGGCGAAGCCCACGAGCGGGCAGCCCGTGACCTTCGACGCGTCCGGCCTGGCCGCGTGGGGCAACGCCTCGGCC
>JBLMXT010000111.1:0-5055 GCA_050257915.1 Deltaproteobacteria bacterium | reverse complement strand
AGGGCGGCGGAGTTCATGCAGTACCGCTGCCCCGTCGGCTTGGGCCCGTCGGGGAACACGTGACCCAGGTGCGAGTCGCTCGCGGCGCCGCGCACCACGGTGCGCGCACAGAACAGCTTGCGATCCTCGCGCGTCGACACGGCCTCCTCACGGAGCGGCCTGGTGAAACTCGGCCAGCCGGTGCCCGAGTCGTACTTGTCCTTGCTGCTGAAGAGCGGGTCACCGCTCACCACGTCGACGTAGATGCCCTCGCGGTGCTCGTCCCAGTACTCGTTGGCGAAGGGCGCCTCGGTCCCCTCGCGCTGCGTGACCTCGTACTGCAGCGGGGTCAGCTTCGCGCGGAGCTCCGCATCCTTCTGCTTCTTGTCGTTCATCAGGGGCCTCCCCCGGGATCACCTGCGGCTCTGTGGGTGCTTCTTCATCCATTCGTCGTGGCTGGGCACGTCCTCGCCGACCACGTAGAGGAAGTAGTAGGCGCCCGTGTCGCCGAGAAAGCGGAACTCGCCGCGCAGCGCGGCGACGGTGGCGTCGAAGTCGCTGTGGGAGCGCAGCCAGCCGGCGAAGCCGCCGGGCTGCGCCTCCAGTTCGAGCATCGCCTGGGCATTGCTGATGGTCGCCTCGATCTTGCGCCGGTTGCGGATGATGCGCGTGTCTCCGGCCAGGCGCTCGACGTCGTCGTCGGTGAACGCCGCCACCACGGCCGGGTCAAACCCGGCGAACGCCTCGCGGAAGCCTTCCCACTTGGCTTCCACGACGCGCCAGCTCATGCCGCTCTGGAAGACGGCGCGGCTGATGACGTCGAGGTAGTCTGCCAAGCCGGCCGGCACTATCTGCGTGGGCGCCTGCATGGTCGGACTCCTTCCTCGCGGTCGTCGTGGCGGGCGGCGGCGCAGAGGCCCGCCCTGCGCCGTGTATTCCCGGCAGGGCGGGCAGTCCACGCGTCGCCGCGCGGGAGGTGGCGGGGTGGACGGGGCGGCGACGGAGCGACGGCCGGACGGAACGAGGCGGAGCGCGGCGGCTCAGTGCAGCGCGGTGGCGTCGCCGCCCACCGGCACGAGCTCGGCGTCGATGAACGCCTGGACGACCGAGCGGACATCCGGCCGGTCCTCACCGGCGAACACGCGCATGCCGGCCTGGATACAGTGCAGCAGGGCGTGCCGGCCGATGCCGGCGACGATGACGATGTCCACGAGGTTCTCGCCGAGCGTGAGGATCGGAGTGAGGCCGTGGTCGCCGTGGTGCTTGGGGTTCTTCGCGACACGCACGTTGACGACGACGTCGTCGCTCACGTCGACGATCGTGAAACAGGGACTGCGGCGAAAGTGCCCGGAGCGCGCCGCGTCGAGCCCGCCGGGCAGGTCCGACGGGATCGCGAGCCGGAGGATGTGCGGATTGTCGTGGTTCATCGCCTCGAGGGGTCCGTGGCCGTGGAGACGCAAGCCTACACCCGCCCCACGGGCGCGCGCAGGTGCCTTTCTCGCCGCGGCGGGCTATCCTGAAATCGAGGCGCCACTTGTCCACGACTCCGAGAGGTCCGCCAATGCCGCTCGGCGGCTACTGCACCGTCTGTCAACGCTGGGTCTGGCTCACTCCCTACGGCGAGTGCCAGAACGGGCATCCGGCCCTCGCCGTGAAGGACGTCCAGCAGCTCAAGCCGCAGTCCGAGCCGGACGTGCTCGTCGGCGAGGTCATAGACGAGGGCAAGCCTCGCGCCCGTTTTCGCTGGTGGTGGCGGCACTCGGCGTGGATCCTCTGGATGTTCACGCTCGGGTTCATGAACTGGCTCGGCTTCGTGTACGTGGGCGTGCGCGCGAGGCACACTCCGTGGACGCTCTTCGGGTTCGCCTACCTCGTGCCCTTGCTGCTGACGATCACGGCCGTCGCCACCGCGCTCCCGGTGTGGCCCTTCTTCCTGCTGCAGCTGCTGGTCTCTGTGCTGACGGTGGTGCACGCCCTGTCCATCAGGCCGTATTACCGGGCGATCATGTTCGGCGACGCGTCGCCGAAGTCGCTGCCTGCGGCGCCGCAGCCGCCCATCCTCGCGGCCGGCTCGCGGCCAGCGCTGCCCAAGAACATCGACGAGCGCGCCGCCGACGTGCTGCAGCCGGCGCGCCGCCAGGTGGACAAGATCCTCAGCACGGCCAGCTCCATCGGCAAGCCCGCGGTGCGCGACGAGGTGGTCGGCCTCTGCGCCACCGCGGACCAGATCATCGCCGAGCTGGCGTCCCAGCCGCGCAAGCTCGACGCCGCCCGCGGGTTCCTCACCTACTACCTGGACGCCGCGCAGCGCATCGTCGAGGGCTACGTGAACCTCGCCCGGCGCGGCGGCTCGGCGCCGGAGATCAACCAGACGCTGGCGCGCGCCGAGGCCTCACTCAAGGTCGTGCAGGAGGCCTTCGACCGCCAGCTGGCGAACGTCCTCGAGGACCGCGCCATGGACCTCGACAGTGAGATCGAGCTGCTCGAGCGCACCGTCCGCAGCGAGACCATGTACACCCAGACCGGGGAGCTGTGATGAGCGACGACATCCAGAAGCAGGACGAGCCGTCGGTGACGCCCGAGTCCGGCGTGCCGGCCGTGTCCGGCACAGCCGGCGCGGCCCCCGCGCCCGTCTCCGGCGACCAGCCGGCGGCCGGCCCTCTCTCGGCGGCCGATCTCCAGCGGGTCGCCGAGATCAGCAAGCAGGTCGACGTCAGCGACACGCAGGCCGTGCTGGCCTACGGCCTCCCGGCCCAGAGCCGGATCGCCAACTTCGCCGACTCCCTGCTCGGCGACGTGCGCAACAAGGACGCCGGCACCGGCGGCGAGGCCCTGCAGGACCTGCTCAAGAAGGTGCGGGAGATCGACGTCGACGCCCTGAGCGCCGGCTCCGGCAAGGCCAAGATCCCGATCCTCGGCCGCTTCGCCAACACCTTCGAGCGGTTCTCGGCGCGCTACCAGAAGGTGGCGACCAGCATCGAGAAGATCATCGACGCCCTGGAGCGCTCGCGCATGGGCCTGCTCAAGGACATGACCGTGCTCGACAAGATGTACGAGCTCAATCTCGACTACCTGAAGCAGCTGGACGTGTACATCGCCGCCGGCGAGCAGGCGCTGCAAGAGCTGCACGCCGTCAGGATCCCGGCGCTCGAGGCCGAGGTCGCGGCCAGCAACGACGTCATGGCCGCGCAGCGGCTGGCCGACCTGCAGCAGGCGGCCACTAGGTTCGAGCGCCGCATCCACGACCTCAAGCTCACGCGCATGATCGCCATCCAGACGGCTCCGCAGATCCGCCTCATCCAGAGCAACGACCAGAACCTCGTGGAGAAGATCCAGAGCTCGATCCTCACCACGATCCCACTGTGGAAGAACCAGATCGTCATCGCCATCAGCCTGTACCGCCAGCAGAAGGCAGTGGAGCTGCAGAAGCAGGTGACGGACACCACCAACGAGCTGCTGGCCAAGAACGCCGAGCTCCTCCGCGACGGCTCGGCCAAGGTGGCCCGCGAGGTGGAGCGCGGCGTGGTCGACGTCGAGACGCTGCAGAAGGTCAACGCCGACCTGATCGCCACGCTGGAAGAGACGATCCGTATCCAGGAGGAAGGGCGCGCCAAGCGCGTCGAGGCCGAGGGCGAGATCGGGCGCCTGCAGGTGGAGCTCCGGCAGAAGCTGATCGAGCTCCGCTCCCAGGCGCCCCAGATCGGCGCCGGCGTCGACGAGCCGAAGCGGCTGACCGACTACTGAGTCGCGATCACCAGCCGGTCGTCCCCGGGCCGCCCTTGAACGGGCCCTCGATGTCCGCGGTGATCCAGCCGCCGTAGAAGTCGCCCGCCTGCGCCGCGACCTGCTCGCCGTCGACGTAGGCCGCGTCGACCCGTCCCGGGTAGAAGGCGACATGGTCGCGGATCGCTGCGTAGCGGGCGGTGGGCTCGGGGTAATACCAGGCGCCGTCACGGACCTCCCGGCCGCCGGCGACGAGGTCGTAGTAGCCTGCTTCGCCCTTGAACTCGCACCAGGTGCGCCGCCGGCTCGGGCGCAGGAACTCCCTGCGTACGTCCTCCGGCGGGATGTAGTAGACGGGTGGGTGGCTCGTCTCGAGCACCCGATACGCACGCGTGGTCTCGGCGGTCACCTCGCCGGCGAACTCGACGCGCACCAGCTTGTGGGTCGCCTCCACGCGCGGGGGCCGGGGATAATCCCAGACGCATTCCATCGTCGCAGTATGCCGCTCGGCCACTCGAGACGCCAGGTCCCGGCGTTGACACGGGTGTGATCGGGAAACCCGGGCAACGGCGGCGAGAGGCCCGCCTCAGGTCCCGGGCGTGCCGAGAACGCCGGAGAGCTCCCGGATGTAACGGATGACCGCGCCGCGTGCGGCGGGGTCCAGCCGGCCGGAGATCGCGACCACCTCGTCGGCCATGCCGTGCACCTGCGTGAAGATGCGGTCGCGTCCCTGGCTGGTCAGGCGGACCACGATCCGCCGCCGGTCGCTGGCGTGCGGCTCGCGCAGGATGTAGTCGCGCTCCGCGAGCCTGTCCAGCATGGCCGTCATCGCGCCCGTGGTCATGTGCAGGCGATGGGTCAGCTCCGTCGGACCGAGAGGCCCGTCGACGGAGAGGTGAGCGAGCGCCAGCAGTTCCGCCGCGGAGAGCCCCAGGCGTTCGCTCATCTCCAGATGCATCTGCGACATCATGAGGTCGAGGCGCCGCACCGCCATCGCGACGTCCTTCGCCGAGTACTCCTGCTCCTCGCCCACAGAATCTCCTCTTTCAGAACGTCACTTTATGGATGAGCAACTCAATCAAGAGTATATGTATGTCGTCAAGCTGTCGTTAACGGGGATTCGGCCGCTTGGCCGTCAGTCCACGTCCGCCTCGGCCAGCAGGTCGTCCAGGTCCAGCGGCTCGACGACCATCGCGTACCCCCCGTCGGGGCTGACCGGCCACTGGTCGCGTGGCCGGTCCCAGTACAGCTCGATACCGTTGCCGTCGGGGTCGTGGAGGTAGATGGCCTCGCTCACGGCGTGGTCGGACGCGCCGTCGATGGGGTAGCGGCGCTCGACCAGCGCGCGCAGCG
>JBLMXT010000110.1:0-9111 GCA_050257915.1 Deltaproteobacteria bacterium | reverse complement strand
CGGACGCGGCCGCGACGCTCGGGCGCGGGACCACGGCGCTCGAGCAGGCCGCCCGCGACTTCCTGCTGGCGCTGCGGCAGAGCATCGAGGCGGTGCTGCGCGAGACGCTCTGCGAGAGCGTCGCCGAGGCGCTCTCGCCGGACGTCATGGCCCAGATCCTGGTGCGCCTGGCGGACGCGTACGCGGCCCACGACATGAACGAGAGCCGCGTGGACGTGCTCCTCTCGCCCGAGGACCGCGACGCGGTCGGCGCGATCGTCATGGAGAAGTACCGCGAGCTCGTCCGGCAGGGGCTCACGCTGCGGCCCGACGAGCGCGTGGAGGACGGCTTCAAGGTCTCCTTCGTCGACTACAACCTCTACCACGACTTCAGCGCGGGGGCGCTCGCCGAGGCGCTCGCTCCGGTGCTCAGGCCTCCCCTGTGCGACATCGTCCGGCGCGCCGCCGCGGAGCAGGGCTGACGTGGAGTACGTGTACCTGGCCACGAGCCTGCCGTCGCTGGAGCTCACGGCCACACCGCGCATCTCCTCCGCCGAGCTGCTGTCCTCTTCCGCGGGCGTCCTCCGAGCGGACCACTGGGAGGACCTCAAGGCCGTGCTCGAGGACCGGCCGCACGACGTCCGCGCGCCGGAGCTCCGGCCCTACCTCGACGCCGAGACGCAGCTGCGCAGCGCGGTCGCCAGGCTGCGCGCGGCGCGGGCCGGCGCAGCCTATGACGCCGGCGCACACCCGTCGGCCGGCTACGACGCCCGCTGCGTGAGCGCGGCCGAGCGGGCCATGGAGCTCGAGGATCCGCGTGAGCGGGAGCTCGCCCTGGACGGGCTGCGCTGGACGCTGCTTGACGAGCTCGCCTTCTCTCCGCCCTTCGGCTTCCAGGCGGTGCTGGCCTACGGGTTCAAGCTCCGCCTCGCCGAGAAGTGGGCCGCGATGGACGAGGCCGAAGGCCTCCGCATCGCGGCCGAGGTCGTCGACGCGGCGCTCGCGGGGAGCCCGTCGTGAACGGTCGCCGCGGGCACCCCGTCGAGCCGGGCGCCGCAGGGGCACCGCTTCGCGCCCGCACCGGCCGCGTCAAGGGCGTGAGCGGCAACCTGGTCACCGTCGAGTTCGACGCGGCCGTGAGCCAGAACGAAGTCGCCTACGTGCTGCTCGGCGACCTGCGGCTCATCGCTGAGGTCATCCGCGTGCGCGGCCGCTACGCCGACATGCAGGTGTTCGAGAGCACCGCCGGCATCAGGGTGGGCGACGCTGTGGAGTTCGTCGGCGAGATGCTCTCCGTGGAGCTCGGCCCCGGGCTGCTCTCGCGGGTGTTCGACGGCCTCCAGAACCCGCTCAACGTCATCGCCGAGCGGCACGGCTTCTTCCTGCCGCGCGGGGAGCAGACGGAGGCGCTGCCGCGCGACCAGGTGTGGGAGTTCGCGCCTCGCGCCGCCGCCGGCGACCGCGTGCGCGCGGGCGACACGCTCGGCGTGGTCACGGAGGGCATCTTCGAGCACCGCGTGCTGGTGCCGTTCGGCGTGACCGGCGTCGCCGCGGTCGCCGAGGTCGCGGCGGCCGGCGAGTACACCATCACCGACCGGATCGCCGTGCTGCGCACGGCCGGCGGCGAGGACCTCGAGGTGGCGATGCTCCAGCGCTGGCCGGTCAAGCGGCCCATCCGCTGCTACGCGGAACGGCTGCGGCCCACGGAGCAGCTGGTCACCAAGATGCGCATCCTCGACACCTTCTTCCCGGTGGCCAAGGGCGGCACCTACTGCGTCCCCGGCCCGTTCGGCGCCGGCAAGACCGTGCTGCAGCAGCTCGTGAGCCGCCACGCGGACGTGGACGTCGTCGTCATCGCCGCCTGCGGCGAGCGCGCCGGCGAGGTGGTCGAGACGCTGCGCGAGTTCCCCGTGCTCACCGATCCGCGCACGGGCCGCAGCCTCATGGAGCGCACGGTGATCATCTGCAACACCAGCTCCATGCCGGTCGCGGCCCGCGAAGCGTCCGTGTACACGGCCGTGACCATCGCCGAGTACTACCGGCAGATGGGCCTGCACGCGCTGCTGCTGGCGGACTCCACGTCGCGCTGGGCGCAGGCGCTGCGTGAGATGAGCGGCCGGCTCGAGGAGATCCCCGGCGAGGAGGCGTTCCCTGCCTACCTCGAGTCGGTCATCGCCGCCTTCTACGAGCGCGCCGGCGCCGTGCGCCTCAACGACGGCACCGTCGGGACCGTGACCATCGGCGGCACCGTGAGCCCCGCCGGCGGCGACTTCGAGGAGCCGGTCACGCAGTCCACGCTCAAGGTCGTCGGCGCCTTCCACGGCCTCTCGCGCCAGCGCTCGGACGCGCGCCGTTACCCGGCGATCGACCCGCTGGAGAGCTGGAGCAAGTACGGGAGCATCGTGCCCGCGCCGGAGCTCGCGCTGGCGCGCCGCGTGCTCGAGAAGGGGCACGAGGTCCAGGAGATGATGAAGGTCGTCGAGGAGGAGGGCACGGCGATGGCCGACTTCCTCGTCTACCTCAAGGCGGAGTACCTCGACGCGGTCTACCTGCAGCAGGACGCCTTCGACCCGGTGGACGGCGCCTCGTCGGCGGAGCGCCAGCGGCACGTGTTCGCGCTGGTCGCGCGCATCCTCGCCGCGGACATGGACTTCGCGGACAAGGACGCCGCGCGCTCGTATTTCCAGACGCTCACGCAGGTGACCAGGGACTGGAACCGGGCGGCGATGGACGACGGGGCCTTCGCCGCCGCCGAGACCCGCGTCGCGGCGATGCTCGCCGAGGTGAGCCCTGATGCGTAAGGTCTACCGGCAGATCTCGCAGATCGCCGGCAACGTCATCACCGTTCAGGCCACGGACGTGGGCAACCAGGAGCTCGCCAGTGTTGAGGCGCCGGGGTTCGCGTCGCTGGCGCAGGTGATCCGCGTGGAGGGCGACAACATCACCATGCAGGTCTTCTCGGGCACGCGCGGAGTGCCGACCGACGCCGAGGTGCGGTTCATCGGGCACGAGGCGCAGACGCCGTTCTCGGACGCCCTGCTCGGCCGCGTCTTCACCGGCGGCGGCGTGCCGCGCGACCGCGGCCCCGGGCTCGACGAGGACCTCATCCCCATCGTGGGGCCGCCGGTGAACCCAGCTCGCCGCGTCATCCCGCGGACGATGATCCGTACCGGCATCCCGATGATCGACGTGTTCAACAGCCTCGTCGAGTCGCAGAAGCTGCCGATCTTCTCGGTGGCGGGCGAGCCCTACAACGAGCTGCTCGCCCGCATCGCCCTCAACGCCGAGGTCGACCTCATCGTGCTCGGCGGCATGGGCCTCAAGTACGACGACTACCTCTACTTCCGCGACACCCTCGAGGACGCCGGTGCGCTCTCCCGCGCCGTCCTCTACGTGCACACGGCCGCCGACCCGGTCGTCGAGTGCCTGCTGGTGCCGGACACCTGTCTGGCCGTGGCCGAGCGCTTCGCCCTCGCGGGCAAGCGCGTGCTGGTGCTGCTCACGGACATGACCAACTTCGCCGACGCGCTCAAAGAAGTCGCCGTGACCATGGAGCAGATCCCGTCAACGCGCGGCTATCCCGGCGACCTCTACAGCCAGCTGGCGGCGCGGTACGAGAAGGCCGTGGACTTCGAGGGCGCCGGCTCCGTCACCGTCCTCGCCGTCACGACCATGCCGGGCGACGACGTCACCCACCCCATCCCGGACAACACCGGCTACATCACCGAGGGGCAGTTCTACCTGCGCAACGGGCGCATCGAGCCGTTCGGGTCGCTCAGCCGCCTCAAGCAGCAGGTCAACGCGCGCACGCGCGACGACCACCGCACGATCATGAACACGATGATCCAGCTCTACGCGGGGTTCAAGGAGAGCCAGGAGAAGCAGTCCATGGGCTTCCGCATGAGCGCCTGGGACGAGAAGCTGCTCAAGTACGGCGAGCTGTTCGAGACGCGCCTGATGGACCTCTCCGTGACCATCCCGCTCGAGGAGGCGCTCGACCTCGGCTGGCGGATCCTGGCCGAGTGCTTCGCGCCGCAGGAGACCGGCGTCCCTACGGCGCTCGTCGAGCGGTTCTGGCCGGCGGCCTCCGGCCCGGCCACGTGAGCCATGGCCAAGCTCAAGAAGACGAAGAACGAGCTCAAGGCCCAGCGGGAGGCCCTGCAGCGCTACCAGCGGTTCCTGCCCACCCTGGAGCTCAAGAAGCAGCAGCTCCAGCGTGAGGTCCGCCGCGCGGAGGCCGAGCTGCGGCGTTGTGAGGAGCGCGCCAATGAACTGCTCGCCGGCCTGCGCCCCTGGGCGGGGCTGCTGACGGGGCCGCCGGACCTCGCGGAGTACGTGCGTGTCGAGGGCCTGGAGGTGGACACGGTCAACGTGGCCGGGGTGAACGCGCCGGTGCTCGCCGGCCTGCGCTACGTCCCCGCGGCGATCGACTATTTCGCGACCCCGGTCTGGCTCGACGACGCCGTCGAGGTGCTCGGCGAGCTCACGCGCCTGCGCGCGGAGATGCGCGTGCTCGTGCGGCAGCGCGACCTGCTCGGTGAAGAGCTGCGGCTGACCTCGCAGCGCGTGAACCTGTTCGAGAAGGTCATGATCCCGAGCACGCTGGACAACATCCGCATCATCCGCATCGCGCTGGGCGACGCCCAGACCGCGGCCGTGGCGCGCGCCAAGCTCGCCAAGAGCAAGACGGTGAGCGTGCTCTCCGGGAAGTCGAGCGCATGATCGTCCGCATGAAGCGGCTCACGCTGCTGTGCCTCACCCACGACCGCGACGCGGCCCTGGACGAGCTGCGCGGACTCGGCGTGGTGCACGTCACCGACCGGCGGCCGCCGGCCGGCGAGCAGCTCGATGCGCTGCGCGCCCGGCTCGCCGGCGCGGAGCGGGCGCTGGCCGCGCTGCCGGAGAAGCCGGAGGGGCCCAAGGCGGCGTCCGCGCCGGCGGGGGCCGCGGCGCTGCCGGGCGAGGACGCCGTCGCGGAGGCGCGCGGGCTGCGCGACCGCCGCGACGCCCTCGCCGTCCGCGCGGCGGAGCGCCAGCGGGCGCTCGCGCGGTACGCCGGCTTCGGCGTGTTCGACCTGGACGAGGTGCGCGAGCTCGGGCGCGCCGGCGTCTGGACGGCGCTGGCCCTCGCGCCGCCGGACGAGCGTCTGACGGCTCCGGACGGCGTGGTGCTCACGGAGCTCGCGCGAGACCGCGGCGGCCGGCGCCTCGTGCTCGCCGTCCTCGGAGGGCGCCCAGACCCCCTGCCCGACCTCGGGGGCCACTACGAGCTCGTGCCGTGGCCCGAGCGTCCGCTCGCCGACGTGCGCCGTGAGCTCGGCGCCGGTGAGGAAGAGTCGGCGGCGGCGGCGCGGCGCCTCGACGAGCTCGCTGCCGCGCGTGACGCGGTCGCGGCCATGGCGCGCTCGACCGCCGACGAGACGCGCTGGGCTGAGGTACGCGCCGGCATGGACGTAGCCGGAGAGCTCTCCGTGCTCTCCGGCTACGTGCCGGCGGCCGAGCAGGACGCCGTGCGGGAGGCTGCCGCCGCGCACGGCTGGGGCATCCTCCTCGAGGATCCGCAGCCGGGCGAGGACGTGCCCATCCAGCTGCGCCAGTCGCGCTGGGTGCGGCCCATCAGTACCGTCTTCGACTTCCTGCACATCTACCCGGGGTACTGGGAGGCGGACGCCGGCTGGGTGATCCTGCCGTTCTTCAGCCTGTTCTTCGCGATGATCGTGGGCGACGCCGGGTACGCCATCCTGCTGCTCGTCCTCACAGCCATCCTGCAGTGGCGGCTCAAGAAGGTGCCGGCTCACGTGTTCCACATGATGTACATCGTCGGCTTCACCACGCTCGTCTGGGGCGTGCTCTCCGGCAGCTACTTCGGCATCCCGACGCTGCCGCGGTTCGCGGAGCAGCTCGAGGTGGCCTGGCTCGCCGACCGCGACAACCTCATCGACCTCTGCTTCCTCATCGGCGCGGTGCACCTCTCCTTCGCCCACGTCTGGAACGCGGTGTCGTTCGCCCGTCAGAGGGCCTGGACCAAGGTGGTCGCGCAGGGCGGCTGGCTGCTCGTGGTGTGGTCGATGTTCTTCATCGCCCGCTCGGCCGTCCTCGGCCGCGGCGCGCCGGGCTTCCTGCTGCTGATGCTGCTTGCCGGCGTCGTCGTGGTCGCGGCGTTCATGAAGACGCCGGCCGAGTTCAAGACCGGGTGGATCGACCACGCGATGCTGCCGCTCACGCTGGTCGGCAACTTCGTCGACATCCTCTCGTACATCCGCCTGTTCGCCGTCGGCTACGCGTCCGTCGCCGTGCTCGCCGCGTTCAACGACATGGCGGCGAGCATCGGCTTCGACTCGCCGCTCACCGCGGTCGCAGCCAGCGTGCTGCTGCTGTTCGCCAACGCGCACAACATCGTGCTCGCGGGCCTCGGCGTGCTGGTCCACGCAGTGCGCCTCAACACGCTCGAGTTCTCCACCCACAAGGGCCTCGCCTGGCAGGGCCACACACTTTACACACCGTTCGCCGGACGGAGGGACCCCGCGTGACTCCCGCGGCGCCGGCCGACAGAAGAAGGGGAAGCCGATGAGTCCAGAAGCTGCAGCAGAGATGGGGCGGATCGGCGCGGTCGCCGCCATGGCGCTGGCGGCCACAGGCTCCGCCCTCGGCACGTATCTCGGGGGCGCCGGGGCCGTCGGGGCCTGGAAGAAGCTGACGGCCCAGGGCAAGCCGGCGCCGTTCACCCTGATCACCTTCGTCGGGGCGCCGCTCTCGCAGACGATCTACGGCATGATCCTGATGATCACCATGGCGAGCAAGGCCGACGCGGGCTACGATCCCTGGGCGCTGCTCGGCGTCGGCATCGTCGCCGGGCTCGGCATCGGCATGTCGGCCTACGGGCAGGGCAAGGTCGGCGCCAGCTGCGCCGACGCCCTCGCCGAGACTGGCCAGGGCTTCAGCAACTACATCGCCGTGATCGGCATCGTGGAGACGGTCGCGATCTTCGTGCTCGTCTTCGCGATCCTGGCGCTGGGCTGACGCCGGGCATGGCCGGCGGCGGCGCGGGCGCGCGGGGCTTCGACGGCGTCATCTTCGACCTCGACGGCACGCTGGTCGACACGCTCGAGGACATCGCCGACGCGATGGACCGCGTGCTGGCGCGGGAGGGCGCCCCCGGGCACTCCTACGACGAGTACCGCTACCTGATCGGGCACGGCATCCGGAACCTGGTCACGGAGTCGCTGCCGGCGGAGCTGCGCAGCGAGGAGCGCGTGGCGCGCTGCTACGAGCGGATGATCGAGGACTACGGGCGCACCTCCCTGAACAAGACGCGCGTCTACGACGGGGTGCCCGAGTTGGTGCGGCAGCTGCGCGCCGTCGGCGTGCCTCTGGCGATCCACTCCAACAAGGCGGACGCGCCGACGCAGGCCATCGTCGCGGCGCTGCTCGACCCGGCCGACTTCGTGCACATCGCCGGGGCCCGGCCGGACGCGCCGCTCAAGCCCGACCCGGCGGTGGCGCTGGCGATCGCCGCCCGCTTCGGGCTGCCTCCCGGGCGCGTCGCGTACGTCGGCGACTCCCTCGTGGACATGCGCACGGCGACGGCCGCCGGCATGCTCGCCGTCGGCGCGGCGTGGGGGTTCCGCACGCCGGAAGAGCTGATCGAGAGCGGCGCGGTGGCGGTCATCGACGCGCCGCTCGACCTGCTCGCGCTGCGCGGCTGATCCTGCGGCCGGCCGCGCCTTCCGCCGCGCCTCCGGCCGCTCCGAGGCGCGACGCTCCCTGGCTACGCCAGCGCGCCCGCCTCGCGCAGCAGCTTCAGCAATGACGGCATGAGCGCTGGGTGGGCGGCCACCACGGCCGGCCCGGAGCCGTGTGCCGCGGGCAGCAGCTCGACGGCGGCGCCGGCCTCGCGCGCGATCAGGGCGCCCGCGGCCCGGTCCCACGGGGAGAGGTCGAGCTCCCAGAAGGCGTCGACCTGGCCGGCGCCGACGCGGCAGAGGTCGAGCGCCGCGCTGCCGCTGCGGCGGAGGTCGCGGATGCGGCCCAGCGCCGCGGCGAGCACGGCGCCCTGCCGTTGGCGCTGCGCCGCGTCGTAGGAGAAGCCGGTGGCCACGAGCGCGCGGGACAGGTCGGCCTGCTCCCGGGCGCGGATCGGACGGTCGTCGCAGACGGCGCCGTGCCCGGCGACCGCCCGGTACAGGCTGCCGGAGCTGGAGTCCAGGACGACGCACACGACCGCGCGGCCGTCCACCTCCACGGCGATGGACGCCGCGTAGGCGGGGTAGCCGTACACGTAGTTGGTGGTGCCATCGAGCGGGTCGACGACCCAGCGGACCCCGCTCCCGCCCTCCAGCAGGCTGCCCTCCTCAGCGAGCAGCGCGTCGCCCGGGCGCTCCGCGCGCAGGCGGTCGACGATGAGCCGCTCCGCCTGTCTGTCCACCTGGCTGACGACATCGGTGGGGGACGATTTGGTCTCGAGGGTGAGCGTCTCGCGGCGGCCCTCGGCGTGGATGAGACCCGCCTGCAGCGCGAGGTCGCTCGCGAGGTCGAGCAGCTCGCGCAGGTCGGGCGGCGCGGCGGTGAACGGGTCGTGCCGGGTCATCGGCCGACGGTAGCAGACGGCCCGGCGCGGCGACAAGGCGCCTTCCCGGCGCCGCACGGGATTGCGATCCGCGCGGTGAGGAACACAGTACTCGACGGCCGATCCTCCCGAGGAGTGGAGTCATGGCGGTCTGGATGCCACAGTGCGGACTGGTGCACGACACGACCGATGTCGCCACGGACATCGAGGTCGTGGCGCCCGCCGAGGTGCGCGACTTCGTCGCGGCCCGCGGCGGGCGCCTCTTCGTCTGGATGTCGGCGCATCCCGGCCTCTGGTTCCCCACCTGTCTGCTGGAGGCGTCCCTCGAGCCTCCGCGCGGGCGCGACCTCTCCTTCCGGCGCGTCGAGGCCCCCGGGTTCGAGCTCTACCTCGAGGGCACGCAGCGGATCTGGCCGAAGACGATGGAGTTCGTTCTACGCCGGCGCCGGCGGGTCGAGGCCTACTGGAACGGCATGGCCTGGGTCGCCTGACCCGGGGTACGGCGCCGCCGTGGCCCCCTGGATGAGGAAGGGCGTCGGAGTGACCGACGTCACCGACGTCGCCAC
>JBLMXT010000109.1:0-5045 GCA_050257915.1 Deltaproteobacteria bacterium | reverse complement strand
GGCCCGTCGCCCGGCGTGACGCCGGTCAGCAGAGACACGTAGGAGCTCATCCGCTCCCCGGTCGCCGAGGGCGGCAACAGGCGGAGCAGCAGCGCGAGGTCGTCCAGCGTGGCGACGACCTTCTCGATGCCCATGACGGTGACCAGCACCGGTGGCAGCGTGGTGCACATGCGGCCGTTGCCCTCGTTCTCCACCACACAGACGGTGCCCGTCTCGGCCACACCGGCGTTGGCGCCGGTGACGCCCATGCCGGCGCGCAGGAAGCGCTCGCGCAGGTACAGGCGCGAGACCTCGGCGAGCTCGGCCGGGTCGTCGGAGAGCTGCCTGCCCCGTGCGATCGTTCGCAGGAAGAGATCGCGGACCTGGGTGCGGCCGTAGTGCACGGCCGGAACAAGGATGTGCGAGGCGGTGTCGCCGGCGAGCTGGACGATGAGCTCGGCGAGGTCGGTCTCGACCGCCTCGACGCCGGCCGCGGCGAGCGCGGCGTCGAGGCCGATCTCGTCGGTCGCCAGCGACTTCATCTTGACCAGCTCGGTGACGCCGTGCTCGCGGGCGATCGCGGCGACGACGGCGTTGGCCGCGTCGGCGTCGGCGGCGCGATGGACCCGCGCGCCCGCCGCCGTGGCCGCCGCCTCGAACCGCGAGAGCAGCTCGTCGAGGTGGTCGAGGGCGTCGTCCTTGACGCGCCGCGCCTGCTCGCGGAGCGCCTCGAAGTCGGGCAGCTCCGCGACGGCCGCGGCGCGGCGGGCGCGGATCGTCCGCGTCGCGCCGCGCAGGTTGGCACGCAGCTGCTCGTCGGCGAGCGCCTCGCGCGCCGCGGCCGGGAAGTCGTGCGCGCGGCTCACGCGCCCGCCTCCGCCGCCAGGATCTGCGCCAGGTGCACGGCGCGGACCGCCGGGCCCGGCCCTGCGGGCGCCGCCGGCGCCAGCCGGCTGAGCCCGCCGCCGATGTGCAGCAGGCACGACGGGTCGACGGCGGTCACCACCTCGGCGCCGGTCGCCAGGATGGCGCGGCACTTGTCCTCGAGCATCGCCAGCGACACGGCGGCGTTCTTGATGGAGAAGGTGCCGCCGAACCCGCAGCACTCCGCGGCCTCCGGCAGCTCGAGCAGCTCGAGACCCTCGACGTTGGCAAGCAGCCGCTGCGGCGCGTCGCCGACGCGTGCCACCCGCTGCGAGTGGCACGTCGGGTGCAGCGTCACGCGCCGCGGGTACGCCGCGCCGACGTCCTCCACGCCGAGGCGGCGGACGAGGAGCTCGGAGAGCTCGAAGAGCCTGCCCCCGAGCGCCTCGGCGTCGGCCGCCAGGCGCTCGTCCCCGGCCTCGCGCGCGACGCCGGGCAGCAGCTCGCGGACCCAGCCCACGCACGAGGACGACGGCGAGACCACCGCGTCCACGCCGTCGTCCCGCCCCATGACGTCGACGAACCGCCGCGCCAGGCGCAGCGCGTCGTCCCGGTACCCGCTGTTGACGTGCATCTGCCCGCAGCAGGTCTGGTCCGCCGGGAAGACCACCTCGTGGCCGAGCCGCTCCAGCACGCGCACTACCGCGACCCCGGTCTCCGGGAACAGGGTGTCGGCCACGCAGGTGATGAAGAGCGCGACGCGCACGGTCAGCCCGGCAGACGACCGCGCAGCGACTCGTGCGCGAGCACGACGAGGCGCAGCGTCGCCCGCGTGGCACCGACGTAGAACAGGTCGCGCTCGTGCCGGGTGTCGAGGCGCTCGACGTCGGTGAGCACCACGGCGTGCGCCTCGAGTCCCTTGAAGCGGTGGACGGAGGCGTAGCGGATCTTGCCAGAACGCAGGTCGGTCACCGGGCCGCGCGGCGTGTCGCGGACGAGCGGCGCGAGACGGTCCCGCCAGGGCTGATCGGTGAGGGCGGACGCCGCACAGGCCGCGTCGCTGCGCGTGCTGAGCACCGCGACCTGCGGCCCGGTGAGGCCGGCGTCGCGAAGGTCCTGCAGCGCCGCGCAGAGCAGCTCGCGCTGCTGCGCGGCGGCACGGTAGAAGCGCACTTCCGGCGGGTCGCCGTCGTCCGGCCGGAGGCAGCGGGCGTAGCCGTCCGTGCCGGCGCCGCCCGGGCTGATACCGGCGCCGGCGCAGGCGAGCGCCGCCACCGCCGGCGCGTTGCGGCAGTTCTCGTCCAGCTCGTAGACCGTGCAGTCCCGTCCGTCGCCGTCACAGAAGGCCTCGAGGTCCACCGAGTCGTCGTAGATCGCCTGGTGGCGGAAGTCGCCGAAGACGCGCCAAGAGCCCTCCTTGAGGCCGCCGTCGACGCTGAAGTCGAGCACGTCCAGGAACTGGTGCCGTAGCACGTCCTGCGCCTCGTCCAGGATCAGCTCGTCGTAGTCAGGGGGCTTCTCGATCAGCGCCTCGCTGGCCTCCTGCGGCAGCCGGTCCCAGAAGCCGTCCTCGTCGAACCGCGGCGAGCCGGCCGGGATGCCGGCGGCGCGGGCCATGTGCTCGGAGATCGTGCCCGCGTCGCAGAGCCCGGCCGTCTGCTCGCGTAGCCACTCGGCGAGCGGGCGGTTGAAGCAGAGCAGGAGGGCGCGGCGCCCGGCGGCGCGGGCGCGCCGCGCCGCCTCGATCGCCAGCAGCGTCTTCCCCGTGCCGGCGGGCCCGTCGAAGACCACCCGCGGCATGCGCCGCATGTGGTCCAAAGCTTCGAACTGGCTCTCGGTGAAGTGGCGGATCTCCTCGTCGATGCGCTGCGCCCGCGCCTTGGGGCTCTCGTAGAACTCGAAGTCGTGGCGAAGCGCCTTGACGATCTCGTCGCACTGCCCGGCCGTGGGCTCGCCCGCGCCTGGGTCGAACCACGTCTTGCCGAGACTCTGGGTGCGCTCGCGCGCCTGTCTGAGGGCCGCGGCGACCCACTCCGCGATGGGCCGCTGGCGCAGCTTGGCGTGGTCGATGACCTGCCAGGGGTGCCACTCCTCGCTCGCGCCGGAAACGTCGATGAACGGGAAGCAGACGACGGACTGGAAGAGCACGCCGTGCAGGTGCGTCCGCTGGCGGACGAGCCGCTCGCGCAGGCTGTGCATGGCCTCGGAAGCCTGCTTGAACGGGCCGCGCGGATCGCCGTCGTGGTCGGCGCCGTAGTACCACAGCCCGTGCTCGCGCCGCAGCTTGTGGCAGCCCTTCACCTCGACGACGAGGACGCCGAGCCCGGGCGCGACCACGAGGAAGTCGATCTCGCCCTCCATCTGGCGGCGGTGGTGGGCGAGGTCCTGCGAGTGCAGGACGGTCCAGCCCGAGGTGTCGAGGCCGGAGCCGCCGCCCGCGGCGGACGCGGCGGCCTCGCCGGTCCCAGCGCCGCCGGCCGCCGCGAACTGGGCGAACACCCACCTCTCGCCGTCGCTGGGCGTGTCGGGATCGATGTGCGGAGGGATCAGGCGCATGGCGCCTAGTTCGCCGGGACGTTCGCCGACTCCTCGAACCGGGAACACCAGCGGTCCGTCTCATCTATGCTGAGGACCCACCACGAACGGATCACGCCATGGCCATCGTCACGTACAGCAACCCCGGCTTCGGGTTCGGCGCCACCTACGACGACGCCCTGCTCACGCACACCGACGACGCGACGGACCTGCGTCTGCCCGCCACCTGGGGCGCGCGCATCCGGACGGCCGCCGCCGCGGCCGTCGTCTTCGTGCCTCGGGATGCGACCGCCGCGGACATCGCCCGCGGTCGCGCCCCGAGCCTGCTGCTCACGACCGACGCCAGGCGGCTGGGGCCGGGCGTGCTGGGCTGGTGGGACTGGGACGAGGTCACGCGCCGCGAGGCCACGCCGTTCCTGGAGAAGACCGGCGCGGACGAGGTACAGACCAGCGCCGTCTACTGGCGCGGCTTCCCCGTGCTGCAGCTGGCGACCACGGCGCCGCCCGAGGCCGACCCGGCGGCGCCCCTGCAACTGCTCGGCATGCTCTACACGCCGGAGCAGACCTTCTCGTCGCTGCTCGTGGTGCCACGCGGCGAGGAGGACCCCTGGATCGGGCGCATGCAGGAGGTCATGGACGGCTTCTTCCTCCTGCCCATCGAGCGTGAGGGACGCAGCCGCACCGGCCACCAGCACGTGCGGTCGCTGCGCCTCTCGGCGAGCGACCTCGAGGACCTCGCCGCGCGCTGAGCCTGCCGTCGGCGCGCCCTGTCAGCGCACGACGGTGACGAACCCGGGCCTGGAGGTCGCGGCGGCGTGGTCGGCGTCTGCCGGCGCGAAGGCGACGATCTTCCAGCGGCCGGTCTTGGCGAGGGCGAAGGTGGCCGCCCAGCGGGTGACGTCGGCGGCGGCGGCGTCGCGGTTCGTCGTGAGGACGGTGCGACGCAGCATCCAGCGCGAGCCGTTCCAGCGGTAGAGGCGCAGCTCCACCGAGTGCGCGCCGGCCGGGTGCCGCGGCGACAGCGTGCCCGAGACGCTGAACCGGTCGCCCACCCCGACCCTCTTCTGCACGCGCGGCACGCTCAGTACCGGCTTGGGCAGGGGCGTCGGGCTCCACCAGTGCTCGGGCTGCGGCGTCGCGACCGGCGGCACCGGGAACCCGCCGGCCAGCCAGGCCGTGGGCACCGGCGTGACCGGGAGACCGGTCCAGAGACCGCGGCCGTCGGCGATGTGCCCCCAGACCTTGTACGGATACGGGTTGCCGGGGAGCCAGCCGTTGTACGCCCAGACGGCGAAGAACCAGTTCTCGTAGCAGCGCGGGTCCCCGCCGCCGATCACCGGGAAGACCGAGGGGGCGTACCCCCACTTGGCGACCAGGATGTCCGCCCCGATGGCGATGTTGTAGTCGACGTCGGTCTTGAGCAGCTCGACGTCCACGCCCGGCGGGATGGTCGTGACCTGCATGATGCCGATGCCCTTGCCGTCGAAGCCGATGAGCGGCTCGCCGTCGGCGTCGAACTGCCGCCAGGTGCTCTCCTGGAAGGCGATACCGTAGAGGATCTTGGGCGGGATGAGGCGCGCGGCCGCCGCAGCCTGGAGCTTGGTGCGGATCTCGGCGGGCGACGGGTTCACGTAGGGGCCGGCCGCCGCCGGCGCCGCGGCGCCGGC
>JBLMXT010000108.1:0-6450 GCA_050257915.1 Deltaproteobacteria bacterium | reverse complement strand
CGGTGCTCGTGCTCATCAACCAGCCGGCGGATGTGACGGTCGAGCAGGCGCCGGTGGTCCTGACGGCCCCCGGCGCCGCCGCCATGCCACAGATCGAGACCCACGCCGAGATCCTCGCCTTGACGGGGAGGGCGCCGGGCATGCGCCGCAGTGCGGCCGCCCCGGACACGCGCCACAACTTCCCGGCCGGCGCTCTGGATGCATCGGGGTCCGACATCGCTCCGGCCGTCGCCCCGGACACGCGCCACAACTTCCCGCCCGGGACGTCGCTGGACTAGGTCGACCGCCCATCGCCGACGGGCAGCTGCCCTGACGAGGCGCGGCGGGCCGGCGCGAGGGCCGCCGGGGGCGGTTGATCCCCGGCGGCCCTCGCCACGCGCAGCCATCGTTCGCGCGAGCGCCCGCCGCTCAAGTCCACGCGTGAGTCGCTCGACCGCCGCGGGTATGCACGGGTATCGGCCCGTGAGGGAGGGGGCGCCGTGGGGCGTCGCCAAGGCAGGAGCCAGGGCAGTCATTCGGCCATGCGCAAGCTCGCGCCCATTCCGTCTGCCTCGCCGCTTGCCCGCGCACGTCTCATCGCTGTCCTGATCGCCACCGTCCTGCTCGCCGTCACTACGGTCGCATGCGGCCCTTCCGAGGGCGGCGCCTCCGGCGGCGGCGCCGCCCCGGCGCCCAAGCAGGGCGGCGTCTACAACTACCCGCTCACGACGGGCCCGGGCCCGTTTGGCCCAACCTCCCCGCTGACGAGCGACAGCTGGGCGGTCCTGCACCAGGTGTACGAGGGCCTGGTCAGGTGGGAGGCGCAGCCCGACGGCTCGATGAAGACGGTCCCTTGCCTGGCCGAGAGCTGGAGCGGCAACGCCGACGCGACCGCCTGGACGTTCAAGCTGCGCCGGGGGGTAGTGTTCCAGCCGCCCGTCTCGCGCGAGCTCGTCGCGGCTGACGTGGTGGCCACCATCCGCTACCTGTCCGACCCGGCGCACACGACCGAGATGGCCTTCATGTACGCGCCGATCGAGGGGACGGACGAGAACGGCGTCGCCGCCGGCGACTCGCTCGGAGTCAGGGCCGTCGACCGGTACACCGTCCGGTTCGAGCTCAAGTACCCCTACTCCGAGTTCCCCGATACCCTCGCCAACCCTGCGTTCTCCGTGTGGCCGGTGGACCACCTGCGCTCGGTGGGCGTGAAGGCGTACGCGCGGCGCCCGGCGGGAACGGGGCCTTACATGTTCCAGCGGGAGGTGGTCGGCCCATCCATCGACCTGGTCCGTAACCCCGACTGGTGGGACACGTCCGGTGGCCCCTACATCGACACCATCCACTACGCCGTGTTCGGCAGCGTCACCTCGATGATGCTCGCCTTCCAGAAGGGCATCGTCGACTGGACGCTGGTGCCGGTCGGGCAGGTCGCCGCGTCACGCTCGCTGCCGCAGGTGGTGAGCGGGAGCTGGCACGTCCAGGTCGTGCCGAACCTCGGCATGAGGTACCTCTGCGCCAACATGATGGACCCCGTGGTGGGCGGTGAGCAGGGCCTTCGGCTCCGGCAGGCCCTCGCCTACGCCTGCGACCGGCAGGCCATCAGCGACGCCTCGAGCGGCGGCGTGTTCCTGCCGGCGACCACCGGGGTCGTGCCGCCGGGCGTGCCCGGAGCGCGCGGCGTCCAGGATCCGTACGCCTACGACCCGGTGAAGGCGAGGGAGCTGGTCGAGGGCGTCAGCCCGGGCACGCTGAGACTCGCCTACCCGCTGGGGCAGCAGCAGGAGGCCACCGTGAGGAGCCTGGAGGCGAGCTTCGCCGATCTCGGCATCACCGTGCAGACGAAGGGCATCGAGATGAAGCGCTACATCCGGTACGTGTTGGTCGGCAAGGCGCAGCTGTACCTCGCGGGCTGGCTCGCCGACTTCCCGTCGATGGACAGCTTCCTCTATCCGTTGTTCGAGAGCGGCAGCTCGCCGTACGCGCACGGGACGCGCTACGCCGACCCCGAGGTCGACGCCCTCCTCGCCCAGGCGCGTGCCACGCCCGAGGAGGAGGAGCGGCTCCGGCGGTACGCCGAGGCCGAGCGGCTCGTGCTCGCCGACGTCCCCGAGATCCCGCTGATCGTGTTCGCCGACGCCCGGCTCGTCGGCGGCCGGGTCGCCAACGTCCGTTTCGACCCGATGGGGTGGGTCGACCTGTGGCGGGCATGGGTACGGTAGCCCGGTCCCTCTGCGTCCTCGCCGGCGTCCTCCTTCTCGGCGTCGCGGCGGCGGCCGGTTGCGGCGCCGAGACCGGTGACCCCGCCGCGGACACGGCGCCCAGGGAGGGCGGCGTCTACAGCTACCCCCTGCTCGAGGACCCCGGCCTGTTCGATCCTGCGGTGCAGCAGTTCGGTGACGGCACCGGCGTGCTGCACCAGGTGTACGAGGGGCTCGTCCGGGTCGAGGAGCGACCCGACGGCTCGCTCGAGACCGTGCCCTGTCTCGCCGAGAGCTGGAGCGCCAACGCCGACGCGACCGTGTGGACCTTCAAGCTGCGACGGGGCGTGCTGTTCCAGCCGCCGGTGTCCCGGGAGGTGACGGCGGCCGACGTGGTGGCCGACGCCCGCTACATGACCGACCCGACGAACGAGTGCCAGTTGTCCTACATGTTCATCGGGGTCGAGGGGGTGGACGGCAGGGGATACGCGAAGGCGGGGAGACTGGGCGTCGAGAGCCTCGACCGTTACACGGTCCGCTTCACGCTCCGGCGACCCTTCTCCGAGTTTCCCGACACGCTCGCGTCCGGCGCCTTCTGGGTGTGGCCCGTGGATCACTTGCGCAAGGTCGGCCGCAAGGCGTACGGGCTTCATCCCGTCGGCACCGGCCCGTACATGTTCCTCAAGATGCAGGCCGGCACGTCCATCGACCTGGTGGTGAACCCGGAGTGGTGGGACACCTCCGGCGGGCCGTACATCGACGCCATCCACTACCGCGTGTTCAGCAGCGTCAGCTCGATGATGCTCGCCTTCCAGAAGGGCGCCCTGGACTGGACGTGGGTGCCCAAGGGCCAGATCGAGGCATCGCGGTCGCTGCCCCAGGTCCAGAGCGGGCATTGGCAGGCCGGGAGCAGCCCGCTGCTGGCTCTGGGGCACCTGCTCGTCAACATGACGGACCCGGTGCTGGGCGGAAGCCGCGGCCTGCCGCTTCGCCAGGCCCTCACCTCCGGATGCGACAAGCAGGCCGTCGTCGAGGCCGCCAGCAACGACGTGGACCTGCCGGCATCCGGTCTCGTGCCTCCCGGCGTCCTCGGGGCGGGCGAGGCCCCCGAGCCCTATCCGTACGATCCGGCCACTGCGAAGCAGCTCGTCGCGGAGTCGGGCCCCGTCACGCTCGAGCTCATACACCCGATCGACCGGTTCGCGCAGATCGTCGCCGAGAGCCTGCGGGCAGGCTACGCGGAGATCGGCATCACGCTGAAGCTCAAGCCCCTCGACTGGAACACCTTCGTCGCGCGCGTGCTGGAGGGCAAGACCCAGGCGTTCCTGATGGGCTGGGCGGCGGACTACCCGTCGATGGACAACTTCCTCTATACGATGTTCCACAGCGAGAGCTCGGCGACGGCGTCCGGAACGTTCTACGCCGACCCGACGGTCGACGCCCTGCTCGAGAGGGCAAGGTCCACTCCCGACAGCGCGGAGCGGATCCGGCTCTACTCGCAGGCGGAGGCGCTGATCATGGCCGACGCTCCCGTGGTCCCCATCCTCGTGTACGCGGACTACCGGCTCATGGACACGAGAGTCGCCGGCGTGAGCTTCAACTCCATGGCGTGGGTCGACCTGTGGAGAGCCTGGGTGAGGGAGCGGTGAGGCGGCGATGAGCATCCGCGTCAAGTTCCTCATCGCCTGCCTCTGCTGTGCCCTCATCCCGCTGATCGGGTACGCGGGCTACACCTACGCGCGTACGGTGCAACACCTCGGCAGGCTCGAGAACGGCCAGCTCGCGGCGAGGGAGATGGCCGTCAGTCAGGCACTGGACGACGCGGTCACGCGCGAGCTGGCCGACGTGGACGACACGGTCACGTGGCCGGCGTTCGTCAGGGCGGTGGAGCGTGAGGACGTGCCCTGGCTGCGCCGGCAGCTCGCCGCGCTCCCGGCAGTCGCCGTCGGCGGGACCGCCCAGCTGTTCACGCCCGGCGGCCAGCTGATGGTCGCCGCCGGGCCGCCGGGGGCGGGCTCGCTCTGGACCGGCCCTGAGGTCCAGCACGTGGTCGGTCTGGGGGCGCCCGCCGCCGGGTACGAGACGCTCGCAGGGCGCCTGTCGATCGTGGCGGCCGAGCGCGTGGAGGGCGGCTCGGGGCCGCAGCAGCCGCTCGCGGTGCTCGCCGTGGCCCGTCCTCTCGACCGGGTGCTGCTGGACACCATCAGGTCCTACGCGGGGGTGCAGGTCACGCCGGCGTCGCAAGACGCGACCGATGCGTTCATCGCCACCGCGACCCCGCCTCCGGCCGGCAACGGGGTGCTCAACCAGTTCGGCGACACCTTCACGCGGGGGGAGTACCGGAGCGCCTACCTGGGGGTGTACGACGTCGACGGCTACCGCTCCGGCCTGGTCCGGGTCTCCATGGAGCGGCGCGCCGTGACCGCCGCGGTCGGGGAGATCCGCACTGTCGCCGTGGCCGCCCTGATGGTCGCGCTGGCGGCGGCGATCATCGCCGCGCTGCTGGTCTCGCGGCGCATCAGCCGGCCGCTCCATGAGCTCGCGGCGGCCGCGGTCGGCATCGCCGACGGAGAGACAAGACAGGAGATCCACGTGCACGGCAACGACGAGGTCGGGCAGCTCGCCGGGGCCTTCAACCGCATGGCCGAGCGGGTCACCGAGCGGGTGACGCATCTCTCCGAGACGATCAGCAGCATCACCGAGGAGTTCGCCGACCTCAACGTGACGTTCGGCGAGACGGTGGCCGACGCCGTGGACGTCGAGGAGCAGCTGCCGCGCATGGTCCACGGCGTCGGCGACGCGCTCAAGGCCGACGCGGCCTGCCTCTATCTGCCGGACGCGCGAGGTCTGCGAGCGGTGTGCGGCGAGGCCGGGCCGGACGCGGGCGGGCTCGAGGAGGCGGCGCGGCAGGCCGCCGACGCCGGGTCAGCCGTGGCGGCCCGGGAGGACGGCGGCGCCGGCTACGCCGCCGCCCCGCTCAAGCGTGCGGACCGGGGCGCGGGGGCGCTGGCGGTCGGCGCCCGAACGCGCGGTTTCGACGCGCAGGACGTCGCGCTGCTCTCAGCGCTCACCGGCCAGCTGGCGATGGTCATCCAGCACGCCGAGATGCTCGAGCACCTCGAGGCCAGCTACCTGTCCACCGTGACCGCTCTGGCGAGCGCGGTCGAGGCCAAGGACGGCTACCCGGCCGACCACTGCCGGCTGATCGCGGAGATGGCCGAGATCGTCGGCCGCCGGCTGGGTCTGGGCGACGCGGACCTGCGCCTGTTGCGCTACGCGGCCATCCTGCACGACATCGGCAAGACGGGCGTGGCGGGCTCCGTGCTTCGGTCGCCAGCGCCGCTCACCGCTGAGCAGTCCGCCCTCATCGCCGACCACACGGTGGCCGGCGAGAGCGTCGTCGCGCGCATCCAGTACCTCAGCCCCATCGCGCCCATCATCCGCTCGGCGCACGAGCGCTGGGACGGCGGCGGCTACCCGGACCGGCTCCGCGGCGAGGAGATCCGGCTCAGCGCCCGCATCGTCTTCGTCTGCGACGCCTTCCACGCCATGGTGTCCGACCGGCCGTACCGCAGGGCGCTGGGTCACGAGGCGGCGTTCGCGGAGCTCCTCGACCAGGCGGGCGCCCAGTTCGACCCCCGGGTGGTGCAGGCGTTCGTCGCCTCGCGCGACGCGATCGAGCGGCTGCTCCTGCAGGGTCCGCGAGCGGCTCGCTCCGCCGAGCGGGTGCTCGCCACCGTGCTGGTCACGGACATCGTCGACTCGACGGGCAAGGCGGCGGCGATGGGAGACACCGCCTTCCGCGACCTCCTCGAGCGCCACCACGCCACGGTGCGCGAGCTGCTCAGGCGCTACCGGGGCACGGAGGTAGACACCGCGGGGGACGGCTTCCTGGCGACGTTCGACGGTGCGGCGCGGGCGGTGGAGTGCGCGGCGGCCGTCGGCCGCGAGCTGGCGCCGCTCGGCCTCGAGATCAGGGCGGGCTGTCACACCGGGGAGATCGAGGTGACGGGGGCCGGAGTGCGCGGCATCGCGGTCCACATCGGCGCCCGGGTCGCCGCGGTCGCGGAGCCCGGGGAGATCCTCGTCTCGAGCATCGTCAAGGACCTGGTGGCCGGCTCCGGCCTCGTCTTCGTCGACCGTGGCGCGCACGAGCTGAAGGGCGTGCCCGGCGTCTGGAGGCTGTACGCCGTACAACTCGACGGAGCGCGGCGGCCTACCGCACCCTGAGCCGACGCCCCCGCGTCAGGCTTGCCACTCGAGCTCGACACAG
>JBLMXT010000107.1:0-10087 GCA_050257915.1 Deltaproteobacteria bacterium | reverse complement strand
CTCGCGGGGCCCTCGTGCAGGTGTCGGGTCGGGACGGCGCCCGCCGCCGCCGTCAGTCCGGGAACACCTCGTCGCCTACCAGCTCGCGCACGCGCAGCATGTCGAACACGCCGCGCACGGCGGGGGAGAGGTTGCGCGCCACGAGCGGCGTGCCCGGGCTCTTGAGGTCGAGGGCCAGCCGCACGAAGATCCCCGTGCCCGACGAGTCGATGAACTCCACGCCGGCGAAGTCCAGGGCGACCACCTGCGCTCCGCGCGCGGCCTCCGTGACCGCCTCGCGCAGGGCGTCGGCGCAGTCGAGGTCCATCTCGCCGGCGAGGTAGACGGTGGGCGCCGGGCCTTGGGCGATGGAAGTGCGCAGCATGCGATCTCCTGGGTCAGTGGACCGTGCGGTCCAATAGTAACGTAGTGCCGCCCGGGCCGGTATGGAGCGCGACCGCGTCCAGGTAGTCGAGGATGATCTTGTAGCCGTACCCCATGGACGCCTGGCCGCCCTTGGCCGGCGGCTCGATCCAGTTGAGGAAGTTGAGCCCCGGCCCGCGGTCGGCGACGACGAAGCGCAGGCGGTCGTCGAGCCGGCGGATGCTCATGGCGCCGTGGCCGCCGCCGTGCAGCAGCATGTTGGTCACGGCCTCGGAGATGCAGAGGATGGTCCGCTGGCGGTTGATGTCGTCGACCCCCGCCTGCGTGAGGACCTCGTCCACGGTCTCGCGCGCCCGCTGCAGCTCGGCCGTGTCGTGGATCGCGAAGGCGACGACCGGGCGTCCCCGGCCGACCTCTCCCGCGAGCTCCTGCGCGTCGAGGATGCGGAGCTTGCCGCAGGCGACGGCGGCGGCGAGGTTGTTGAGGATCTCCACGAGGCTGCGGCGGTGGTCGCCGTGGTGCCGCTGCCAGCCGTTGGTGCGGATGCTGAGGATGTCGCAGCGGTCGCCCTGGGGCACGAAGCAGAGCTCGTCGGCGACGAAGTCGTCCGACTGCGACACTGCGTAGCACGTGAAGGTGTCGTGGGCGAGCGCCTCGTGCGCGTGGGCGACGAGGTCCTCGTGCGGGAGGTCGGGTTCGAGCGATCCGATGACGGCCTCGACGCGGTCCGCGCCGGCCCGGTAGCGGTACACCTGCAGCGAAGCCGGTGCGGGACTCGTCTGGTCGGCCATCCTCGCTGACTCCCGTCGCTGGTTCGTCCCTCGCCGCCTCAGAGGAGGCGGACGAGCAGAAGGGTGGCGTCGTCGGTCCGGGAGCTGCCCCCGCGGAACGCGACGATGTCGCCCCACACACCGTCAAGTGTGTCACGAACGGGCGCGTCCTGACAGCGCTCGAGCGAGCGCTCCAGGCGTTCCAGGCCGAACAGCGAGCCCTCGGGGTCGCGCGCCTCGGTCAGGCCGTCGGTGTACAGGGCGACGGTCGCGCCGGCCTCCAGGGTCAGGGTGTCCTCGGGGAAGCGCAGCCCGGTGCGGACGCCGAGGGCGGCGCCGCGCGAGGGCACCTCCGTCACGCCGTCCCCACCGGCCACGAGCACCGGGTTGTGACCGCCGCCGGCGACGACCAGGCTGCGGTCGGCGGGGTCGTACACGGCGAGGGCCAGGGTGAGGAAGTAGGGCAGGCGCTGCCCCTCGAGGTCGCGCGTGAGCCCGTCGTTGACCTCCGCCAGCACGTCGCCGGGGCGCTTGCCCGGGGCGATGGCGTCGTGCAGCAGCGAGCGCGCCATCGCCATGATGAGCGCGGCGGCGAGCCCCTTGCCCATGACGTCGCCGCAGACGATGCCGAGGCGCCCGTCCCCGAAGGGGATGTAGTCGTAGTAGTCGCCGCCCATCTCCCCGAGGAACTCGATGCGCTGCTCGAGCGCGATCCCGGCCACCTCGGGGATCGCGGCGGGGAGGAGGTCGGTCTGGATGCGGCGCGCGCGCTCGATCTCGGCCGCCACCTTGAGCTGGGCCGCGCGCAGCTCGTCGTGCAGGTCCATGGACGCGGCGAGCTCCTTGTGGAAGCTGTCGCGCTCGGCGTCGAAGGTGACCTTCTCCCGGGCCCGCTTCACGTAGATGTCGTAGGAGTAGTAGATGAGGTACAGCGGCGGGATCCCGAGCAGCATGCCGGGCACCCCCAACCAGAGGTAGAGCGCCGCCACCAGCAGCGCCAGCGTGGAGCCGGCGAGGTAGCCGGGGAGGGCCCACTGGTAGTTCTGGCGCCAGACCCGCACGGCGCCTCCGTCCTGCGTAGAGAGGGCGATCACCCCGGCGAGCAGGACGGTGTGGGCGAGGAAGTCGACCACGGTCGCCGCGAAGGTCGGCAGGACCTTGGTCATGAAGGCGCCGCCCTCGGGCGTCAAGGCGAGGTACAGCAGGCCCGCGAGGTACGTGGAGAGGACGTAGTTGCCCACGTTGAAGGCGATCTTGACCGGGTCACGGGTGACCCACGCGGCGGTGATCCCGCTCACGGCGGCGACCGCCATCGCCGGCCACAGCCCGAGGGCGATGAGGCAGGCGAGCACGGGCACGAACGACAGGGTGACGTCGCCCACCCAGGGCAGCTTGATCTCGCGCAGGTCGGTGAGCGTGGCGAGGATGATGAAGGCCACGATGTTGAGGGTGAAGGGGGCGGGCTCGTTGAGGGCGGCGGCGACGGAGACGCCGGCCGCTGCCGCGCACACCAGGGCCACGTAGCGCGAGACGGCCGTGCGTCTCCGCACGGCCGTCTCGCTGTGACCGATGGCCTCAGGGGTCTCGGCGGCGCTCACTGCCCTTCGACGAGCACGGTCCACCGGAACTTCGTCCACTGGTACTCGGTCCACCGGAACTTGGTCCACCGGAACTTGGTCCAGCGGAACTTGGTCCATCCGTACTTCGTCCATGCGACCTTGTCCCAGGAAGCGTAGTCGTCCTTGGTAAGGATTGTCGTTCCGTCCCCGACATCCTCCGAGAGGGCGTAGCCGTGTGCCTGGGCGTCACTCGCAAGGGCGCCGGCGGCGTCGATCAGGCCGGCGCCCTGCTCGAAGCGCGTGGCGCCGCGCAGGGGGTCGGCGGTGCCCATCAGGCGCACCTTCACGTCGTCGGGGCTCAGGTCCGGGTCCTCGCCGATCATGAGGGCCGCGACGCCCGCCCCGACCGGCGCCGAGGTGCTGCTGCCGGAGAGCATCAGGTAACTGGGCTCGGCGTCCGCCGGCGCGCCCGGCACGTAGCTGGCCACCGGGATCAGGTTCTGCGGGAACTCGGTGTCGATGTAGGAACCCTTGACGCGCAGCGAGATCAGCCGGTTGCCGGGAGCCACCACGTCGGGCTTGGCGTACTCGTCCCAGAGGGTGGGGCCGACGGAGCTGTAGAAGGCGACCTCGTCGTCGCCGAGGGACGCGGTCTGCCGCGTGTCGGTGGCGCCCACGGTGATCACGTAGGGGCTGTTGCCCGGGGAGAGGATGCCGCCGGGGCCGAACTCGCCCTCGTTGCCGGCCGCGCACACGACGGTGATGCCGTTCTTCCACGCCAGTTCTACCGCCTGCGCGATCGGGTCGAAGTCCGCCGGGGCGACCGGGTTGCTGCCGATCGAGAGGTTGAGCACGCGGATGTTGTACTCGTCCTTGTGGGCAAGGGCCCAGAGGACGCCGGCCATGACCGCGGACGCGCGTCCCTGGCCGGTGCTGTCGAGCACCTTGACGCCGACGATGTCGGCGGCGGGCGCGACGCCGCGGAACTGCACCGTCGCCGACCCGCCCTGGTCGAGCGGCAGCGACGCGGTGCCGTCGCCGGCGATGAGGCCGGCGACGAAGGTGCCGTGGCCGGCGTCGTCGTACGGCGCCTTGCGCTTGTTGACGAGGTCCTTCCAGCCGACGATGCGGCTGCTCTGCAGGTCTGAGGTGGTGGCGATGCCGCTGTCGAGGATCGCCACGCCGACGCCGGCGCCCGAAGGGCCTCCGGCCGCGGGCGCCGCCACCTTGTCCAGGCCGATCGCCAGGTTGGTCACGACCATGGAGCTCGCGTAGTCGAAGCCGAAGACCGGGTTGTCGGCCACGATGAGCGCGACGGCGTCGCTCGCGGCGAGCGCGTCGATCTCCGCCTCCGTCAGGTATGCGGCGACGGCGTCGAAGCCCGGGAGGGAGGTCGTCTCCACGCCGCGGGGCACCGCCTGGTCGACGACGCCGGCGGCGCCGGGATCCGTGTACACGATGACGGGAACGGCGTCGCCGCCGCCCGTGGCCGCGAGCACGGTGGCGACGCTGTCGTCGATCTTGCCGGCCTCGTCGTCCGCGGCCTGTGCCGCCGGCGGCACGGCCAGCAGACAGAGCAGCGCCATCGCGAGGACCAGGTACTTGGCTCGCATCTTCATCGCCTCCACACCCGTGCTCCCTGTGCTTGGGACCTGCGAGAGGCGCTGGTGGCTGGAGGCGAGATCCGCGACTGCGAGCGTCGGGTTCGGCAACCGAGCTATCTTGATCATCCCAAGACCTCTGGCTTTGCGTCCCTGCCTCACGACAGGTTTGCCTTTGTCGTTCATCGTCCCGTATCGGCGTCGCGCGCGTGGAAGTTGAGCGATTCGTAGACGAATTGGCACAGCAAGTGTCGCCGCGCTGGATACGGGGGGCTGCGGACGCCCGCCCGGCACCGTTACCGGGGCCTGACGGTCCGGTTCGTACGCCGCAGTGATAGACTACGTTGACAACACTCACCAGGCCGTCGGGGGGGAGCCGACGCGTCCAGGGCGGTACGCCTGCCGGTGTCGAAGCCGCCCGGCACCTCCTCTCCGACACCACGACTACCCAGGTACGCGCGCCGCGGGACGCGGGCGTGCGACAACGGAAGGAGGAGATGGATGAGCCGTACGGGCGGCCTCTACAGTGCCGCACAGAAGCAAGTGATCAACCAGATGCTCAAGCTGGCTTCCAGCGACGACAAGCGCAAGATCGTCAAGGCCTTCCAGCTCGCTGAGAAGATCACGCCCGACAAACACAAGAGCTCGGTGCGGTTCGTCACGGAGAAGGTCCAGGATGACCACCCGGCGCTGCTGATCGCCAAGCACGTCACCTCGAAGCTCAGCCCGCGTTGCCGCGATGCCTTTATCGAATGCCTTGTCGTGAACACTCTTCTTCGCGGCGTCGACAAGCGGATGAACCTCGTGGAGTCGACCGGCAACAACGCGCCGACGACGATCCTCATGAGTCCGACGATGCGCTGCAACCTCACCTGTGAGGGCTGTTACGCAGCGGAATACTCGCCCGACCAGGACCTCGACCGCAGCCTGATGCAGAAGATCGTGGACGAGGGCAACGACATGGGCGTCTACCTGTTCACGCTGCTCGGCGGCGAGCCGTTCATGTGGGACGAGCTGCTCGACTTCGCGCGCGAGAACAAGGACGCCTACTTCCAGGTGTTCACCAACGGCACGCTCCTCGATCACGACACCGTCGAAGAGCTTGCCCGGGTGGGCAACATCGCTCCCATGCTGAGCCTCGAAGGCTCGCCGGAGCTCACCGACGAGCGCCGCGGAGACGGCGTCCACGAGCAGATCATGGAGATCATGGACCACCTCGGCGAGGTGGGCGTGTTCTTCGGCTACTCGTGCACCGTGACGCGTCACACGTGGAAGGCCATCGTGAGCGACGAGTTCGTCGACCCGCTCATCGCCAAGGGTGCGCTCCTGGCGTGGCACTTCCTCTACATGCCGGTCGGGCGCGATCCCGATACGAGCATGATGCTCACGGCGGAGGAGCGGAACCAGTTCCGCATCGACATCCACCGCATCCGCGACACCAAGCCGCTGTTCCCGATCGACTTCTGGGGCGACGCCCCGTGGGTCAACGGCTGCATCGCCGGCAAGCACTACATGCACATCAACAGCGGCGGCTGGGTGGAGCCGTGCATCTTCACGCACTTCGCCACCGACAACATCCGCGACGTCAGTCTTCTCGAGGCGTTCAACTCGGACTTCTTCAAGGAGATCCGTAGCCGGCAGCCGTTCAACCACAACCTGCTCATGCCCTGCATGTGGATCGACAACCCGACCCAGGCGCGCGAGATCATGGCCGCCACCGGCGCGAAGCCCACGCACCCGGGCGGGGACGTCATGATCACCGACCTGCAGGACGAGCTGGACAGGTACGCCCGGTCCGTCGACCGCCTCTACAGCCCCATCTGGAGCTGCCTGAGCGCGGAGAAGGAGGACGCGGCCGACAAGCACGCCAAGACGGCTGCGATGGTCGAGGGGACGCGGCGCGACAAGATGCCGGTCGGCTGACGCCGGCGGCGTGAGCGTCCGGGCGGGCGGCGGGGCGGAGAGCCCTGCCGCCCGCCCGCTTCGTCCGGGGTGCCTAAGGGAATCGTGGTACCCTGTCGAAACCTGAAGTCAGCCGGTACTGCCTATGGCGAGACCTCGTCCCCACAAGCGCGCCGCGCGCCTCGCGGCCATCTTCATCCTCTCCGCCCTCGGTGCGGTCGCGGCCGTCTGGGCGGCGCCGCGCGTCAGCGGAGCGGTCGAGGCCTGGATGAGCACGCCCCCCGTGGACCTGCGGACCACGAATCTCGGCGTCGCGCTTCCGGTCGTTGCGGTGGGCGGCGAGACCGGCCGCGCGGCGGCGGGGGCGACGGTCGCCTCGTCGGCCGCGACCATCGACTCCGGCATGCGCTTCACCATGGCCGGCCTGCGCTGCACGCCGCCGGCGCGCACCGGCGAGGTGCTCGTCCGGCTGCGCACCAGTGAGGACGGGCGGTCCTGGAGCCCCTGGTACGCGGTCACGCTGGAGCGGGCGGCGGAAGAGGGCGGGGAGCAGCAGGCGTTCACCGAGCCTGTCTGGACCGGCGGCGGGCGGTACCTCCAGGTGGCCGCGCAGACCACCGCCGGCGGGGAGCCGGCCGCCGTGCGCCTCCGCGACGTGCGCGTCGTGACCATCAACAGCACCGAGGACGCCGACCGCGCGGCGGCGGTCGTCGGCGTCCTGCGCAGGGCGGCCGCGGCGATTGCCGGGCTTCGCCTCACGTCCGACGCCGCGGCGATGACGACCAAGCCCGCGATCGTGACCCGCGCCGCTTGGGGCGCCAACGAGTCCTGGCGCTCCGGGTCGCCCGACTACGCCGCGGTCAAGATGGCGTTCGTACACCACACGGCCAGTTCCAACGGCTACACCGCCGCGGAGGCGCCCGCGGTCGTCCGCGGCGTCTACGCCTACCACACCAGGTCCCTCCACTGGAGCGACCTCGGCTACAACTTCCTGATCGACCGCTACGGGACCATCTACGAAGGCCGCTACGGCGGCGTCGCCCGCGGCGTCGTCGGGGCGCAGGTGCTCGGGTTCAACACCGGGAGCACGGGCATCTCGGTCATCGGCACGTTCAGCGATTCCACGCCGCCGTCCCGCACGGTCACGGCCCTGGAGCGGCTGCTCGAGTGGAAGCTCGACGTCCACCACATCGACCCGCTGGGCACGGGGACGCTGCGCTGCGGGTACGGCCAGAAGTTCGCCACCGGCCAGCGCGTGACGTTCCCGGCCGTCGCCGGCCACCGCGACGCCAACTACACCGACTGCCCCGGCGGCAGGCTGTACGCGCAGCTGCCCACCGTGCGCAAGGTGGTCGCGCGCACGGGCCAGCCCAAGATCTACGGGTTCGTCGTCGCCGACCCCTCGATCAGCCCGGACGGCGACGGCGTGCGCGACCGCACCACCGTCGGGTTCACGGTCTCGGAGGTCGCCTCCTGGACCGTCACCATCAGCGACGCCGCGGGCCGTCTGGTGCGTCAGCTGAGCGGCGAGGGTACCGAGGTCGAGACGACGTGGGCCGGCCACGACGACGAGGGCACGTTGCTCCCGGACGGCGTGTACACGCTGCGGGCCGATGCGACCAGCGCCTCCGGCGTGGCTCGGCCCGCGACCGCCACCCTGCGCCTGGACACGGTCGCGCCGCGCATCGAGAGCGCCACCATCGGACCCGACCCCTTCAGCCCCAACGGTGACGGCCAGGCGGACGTGACCAGGCTCGCCTTCGTGCCCGCCGAGTCCGGCACGGCGCGCGTCTCGGTGATCGGCGCCGACGACGCCGTGCTGCGGCGCGTGACCGGCTGGACGAGCGTGACCTCGGCTGCCCAGCGAGCCGCCTGGGACGGGCGCGTCTCGTCCGGCTCGGCCCTCGAGCCGGCGCCGGAGGGCGAGGCGATCCTGCTGATCGAACTCCGCGACGGCGCCGGCAACACGACGAGCGCCAGGCGGACCGTCACGCTGGACCGGACCCTGGCGCTCCGCTCCGTCTCGCGCACGACGTTCTCTCCGAACGGAGACGGCTTCCACGACAGCGTCACCCTCTCGTTCAGGCTCACGCGCGCGGCGGACGTGACGGCCACCGTCGTCCGCCAGGGGTCGACCATGCGCACGATGCGTCTCGGCAGACTCGGCGCGGGCGGCCGCAGCGTCACCTGGGACGGCAAGCTCGGCGGGGGCGGCACGGCCGCCAGCGGCGCCTACACGCTCAAGCTCACCGCGGTTGGTGCGCTGGGCACCACGTCCGTCGCCCAGCCGCTCACCGTCGACCTCGTGCCGCCGCGGCTGACGGCGCCGGCGACGGCCACGGTCCGGTACGGGAGGACGGCAAGGATCGCCTACACCGTGCGCGACGCCTACAGTCCCAAGGTGAAGGTGAGCGCCACCGTCACCGATGCCCGGGGACGGGCGGTCGCCACGCTGGCGCTCGGCTGGGTCAAGCAGGGCGTCGGCCAGGTCTGCGCCTGGAAGCCGCGGGCGCGCAAGACCTACACCGTGACGTTCAAGGCGCTGGACCGGGGCGGCAACCGGCAGGCCGCCCCGGCGGTCACGTCACTCAGGGTGCGCTGAAGCGTCGCCGGCCGTCACCGGCCACGGATACGGATGGATCCCTGCACGCATGCGGCAGCCCCGGTCCCGCACGGGACCGGGGCTGTTGACCTGCGTCGCTATCTGCGCCCCGGCGCGCCGGCGTGCCGGGCAGGCGCCCTGGGCGCGCGCAGCGCGCGTGCGATCAGGACGACGACCGCGATGATGCCTGCCACCAGCGCGATACGGAACGCATACAGCAGCACCACCGCCGCCCATGCGAGAATCTGCCAGACCATCTCGGCCCCTTCCGTTCGCGCGGACCGCCCTACGCGGCCCTACACATACTCTTCCCGTCGCGCGCGGAGGGTCCTATAGGGGTAAGGCCTGAGATGGCCCTGGGGTTTGGGCGTAGATGCGGGGGCGGATGCGGCGCGTCCGCCCCCGCATCTGACCGCCCTCAGGCCTCCGCGTGCTCCCGCCGCCAGCGGCAGTGCGGCATGGGGCAGGCGGCCATGCGCGCCGCGTCGCAGACCTCGCAGCGCTGGTCGGCCATGCTGACGGGGAGGTCGAAGCAGCCGTCGGGGGACTCCCCGAGACGCAGCACCGCGTGCAGCGCCCGCGAGACGGCCTTCATGTCGGCGAACGTGTCCGCCTTCTCCGGCAGGTCGACGAGCCCCATGCGCACGGCGCGCTTGCGCACGCGGCCGTCCGGGACGCAGGCGAAGCGGTCGAGCGCCTCGTCGTCCCACAGCCCGTAGCGGCGCATCTCGCGGACCGCCCAGAAGGCGCGCGACTTGAGCGCGCCACCCGAGGCCGCGTGCAGCACGTCGACCGCCACGTCCGGGTCCGGCGGCTGCGGCAGCAGCCGGCCCCAGACGTCGCGCGTCTCCGCGAGGCGCACGAAGTCGATGATCTTGCCTTTGCTGTCGTTGCGGGAGACGGGCGGGTCGAGGGCATAGCGCTTGAGGTCGAACTCGCCGGCGAACAGCGCGTCGACGACGGCGGCGTCGGCGAAGCGTCTCCAGTCGGCGTCGACGACGGAGTCCGGCGCCGGCTGGGCGGCGAGCGCCCCGTAGCAGAGCAGCGTGTAGAAGAGGCGCGGCTGCTCGGCCTCGTCGGACGAGAACCTGTCGCGCTGCTCGGCGTCGAGGATCTCGGACGGCAGCTTCTGGGCGGCGAGGAACGCCTGCCCGAGGAACGCCACGTTCTCGCGGCGTTCGCGGTTGGTGAGCGTGGTCGATTCGTTCACGGATGCCCCCACGGGTCGGGTGATGTGCCGAGGGCGGCCGGCCGGCGCGCCGCAGGAGCATGCTAGGGGCGCGCCGGCCG
>JBLMXT010000106.1:0-3871 GCA_050257915.1 Deltaproteobacteria bacterium | reverse complement strand
CCCGCAACACGGCAGCCCGAAGCGGGGTCGGGCGTTGTCGCGGAGGCACACAGGGGGCGGGGTGGCGCGCTACCCCGCCCCCTCTTCCCGACTGACGCTTCGCAGGTCGTCGACCTACTGGCGCGCCATGTGCGCGTGCAGCTCGGCCTCCGGGTCGTGGATGAGCTCGCCGCTGACGTCCACGGTCACCTCGTGGAGCGTCCCCGTGAACTTGAATGGGCTGGGGTAGTCGGGCGTGACCGGGGAGCCGGGGTTCACACCGCAGGCCAACGCTCCCGGATTGAGCATGAACGGCGTCGTCTTAGGCGCCTCGGCGTCTGCCACCAGCGCCCCATCGACGTAGAGCTGCAGACGCCCCGGCGTCCCCTTGCCATGCGGCAGGTCTGGCTCACCAGTCGGCTCGAACTCGAAGCGCAGCTCATGCTCGCCCGCCGGCACGTCCGCCTCGCACGTCACCTCATAGAGAGCCCTGCCCACCCAGTTGTGGACGTAGTGCAGCTTGCCGTCCTTCATGTAGAAGGAGTAGCCGCCCGCAGCCGTGCCCTGGCAGAGCAGCACGCCCTCGGCGCCATGCTCTGGGATCTCGACGCTCGCCGTGATGCTGTGCGGCCGGTTCATGAGCCGCGGCGCCGCGAAGAACGGCACCGACTGTGTGCCGGGCCTGTAGGTGTACCTGTCACGCGGCGCGGCGACGAGCGGCTTCTCGGCGATCATCCGAGCCACACCGCTGCCGTCGACCGGCATGACATCGTACTTGCCGGCCTCGACGTACCACGTCGCGATCAGGGCGATGAGCTTGTCACGGTTCTCCGCCGCGAGGTTGTGGTTCTCGGCGAAGTCCGCATCGACGTGGTAGAGCTCCCAGTTGTGCGCGTCGAGCTCGGCGAGCTTCTGCGCCGAGATCGGCTCGCCGAATCCCATTCCCGCCTCGATAAACGATGGGCCGGGCCAGGGGCAGACCGCGCGCCAGCCGTCGTGGTAGATGGCGCGGTGGCCGAGCATCTCGAAGTACTGGGTGTGGTGATTGCTGGCGGCATCGCCGTCGTCGAGCACGTGCGCGAAGCTGACGCCCTGGAGCGGCGACTGCGTGACACCCCTGATGGTGGCGGGCGGCTCGAGGTCGAGCAGATCGAGGACGGTCGGCACCATGTCGATGATGTGCGCGTACTGGTCCCTGACCTCGCCCTTGGCCTTGATGCCCGCCGGCCAGGAGACGATGAACGGGTCGCAGGCGCCGCCGCGATAGGTCTCGCGCTTCCAGCGCCGGAACGGTGTATTGCCCGCCCAGGTCCAGCCCCACGGATAGTGGTTGAAGTGCTTGGGGCCGCCGATCTCGTCGATGACGGCGAGGCTCTCCTCGAGCGGCTCCTGGGCGTTGTTGAAGAACTGCGCCTCGTTCGTGGTCCCGGTGGGGCCGCCCTCGGCGCTGGCGCCGTTGTCCGAGATCACCATGACGATGGTGTTGTCGAGCAGGCCTTCGCCGCGCAGGTAGTCGAGCAGCCGCCCGAGATGGTGGTCGGTGTGGCTGAGGAAGCCGGCGAACACCTCCATCATGCGGCTGTAGAGCCTGCGCGCCTCGGGGGGCAGCGAGCCCCAGTCGGGGACGTCCGGGTCGTGACGAGAGAGCTCGGCGCCCGCCGGGACGATGCCCAGCTCCTTCTGCCGCGCGAAGGTCTTCTCGCGGTAGGCGTCCCAGCCGTCGTCGAAGGCGCCGGCGTACTTGTCGGCCCATTCCTTGGGCACATGGTGCGGCGCGTGCGTGGCGCCGAAGCAGAGGTGCAGGTAGAAGGGCTTGTCGGGGTCGATCTGCCTGGCGTCGGCGATGAACTCGATCGACTTGTCGATGAGGTCGGGGGTGAGGTGGTAGCCCTCCTCCGGCGTCGCCGGCGGCTCGACCTGGTGGTTGTCGTACACGAGGTCGGGATACCACTGACTCGTGTCGCCGCCGAGGAAGCCGTAGAAGCGCTCGAAGCCGCGGGCCAGAGGCCAGCGCGTGTAGGGGCCGGCCGCGGTCTCCTGGTTGCTCGGCGTCAGGTGCCACTTGCCGACCATGTAGGTGTTGTAGCCGTGCTCGAGCAGCGTCTCGGAGAGCATGCCGTTCTCGAACGGGATGATGCCGTTGTAGCCGGGGTAGCCGGAGGCCAGTTCCGTGATCGCCGCCATCCCGTTGCTGTGGTGATTGCGCCCCGTGACGATGCAGGAGCGGCTCGGCGAGCAAAGCGCCGTGGTGTGCATGTTGTTGAAGCGCAAGCCGTCGGCGGCGAGGGCGTCGAAGTTGGGCGTCGCGATCGGACTGCCGTAGCAGCCCAGGTTGCCGAAACCGGTGTCGTCGAGGACGACGAAGAGCACGTTGGGCTTGCCCTTGGGGGCGCGGATCGGCGCCGGCCAGGCGGGGCTTGACTCGTCCGTCGTGCGGCCTATCACCCCCGGGAAAGTCGTCCCATCTGGATACTCGACTATCGCCATCATGACCTCCGATGTGAGAGTGACGCGGCCGATCGTGCGCCTTCAATGCGTGGTCCGCCGCGCACCAGGGATGCCGCGTCCGGAGTCTAGCCGACAGGTGACTCGCGCGGGAGTGGGCACCGTTCGTGACCGACGCCTGCGCCAAGTCTCTCCCTCGTCCCCGGCGCACTGTGGAACTCAAGTTTGCCCACGGGCAGGATCAGCGGCGACGCCTTGCGAACGCGACCACGTTGTCGGGCGTGGGCCGGGCATCCTCGAGGACCTTCTCCTCTGCCCTCTCCAGCGCCGCGCGCGTCACCTCGTCAAGCCCGGCCACAGCCTTCGCCCTGGCAGCGGTCGTCAGGCGCACGTAGTGCCGCAGCGTCGTCGCGGGATCTCCGTGCCCCAGCCACTCCTGCGCCTGCTTGACGCCGTAGGTCTCGTACAGCCAGGTACCGAACGAGTCACGCTGGCTGCCTACGCCAGCAGCTCCCGCAGCATTGGCTCGATTGCCGCGGCCGCCGTCTCCTGCATGTCAGGAAGCACGTTGCGAGTAGGTCCGCATCACTGTCGCCTCGCTGTCACCGAGCCGCTCCGCCACGATTTTGATGTGCACGCCCGCGCGTAGCAGCTGCGACGCATGCGTGCGCAGCTCATGGAAGCGCACCGAGAGGTCGGCCGGCAACTTGTTCTTGAAAGCGCGCCAGGTGCGCTCGAAGTTCGAGGGGAACCAGGGCCGTCCGTCGGGGCCGGCGAAGACCAGGTCGGGCTCGGCCTGGTACGCGGCGCCGCCCGAAGAGGGTGGTAGCGCATATGGGATTCGAACCCATGTTACCGCCGTGAGAGGGCCCTCCGGCGCGCCATCTTAGGTGCTGGAAGTTGCAGTTTGAGCCTGAGAACGCGCCTTCGACGCGAGTCGCCCGGGCCGGCTGTTGCCGACTTAGGGCTGGTTACCGGGGGGTGTGGCAACAAATGCGGCAACAAGAACGCCGGTCCCGCTGGCGACGCGGATCGTTGACATAGCGGAGAGGACTGTCGCAAATGCCTGCAGGCGTCGACGGATCGGCCATCGAGTCTCTGCTGACATCCGGTGACTAGCGAGTGCCGCCGGAAGCCGCCGTCGCAAGGGGGCGGCCAGACGCTCCCTGGCGACGGCGATGAACCAGAGGAAGGCGAGGCCCGCGAACGGCACCAGGCGCCTCCGCCGTTCTCTGTACTCACGCTCCCCACCCCTCTCTGACCGCGTCGCTCATGATCCGGGCGCGCCCGCGCCGTCCAGCGGGATGCGCGCCTCGGCCCACCACTCGGGAGGCGCTACCGCCGTCGGCGCGAAGGGCGCGCGCTGCTTGCCAGGGGTCGGCGGCAGCTGCTCCAGCACCTGTGCCTGGCGCGCGACGACGGCCTCCTTCGTCACGTTGAACACCGT
>JBLMXT010000105.1:0-4130 GCA_050257915.1 Deltaproteobacteria bacterium | reverse complement strand
CCGAGCCGCGGCGCGAGTCGCTGCGGCGAGGGCACCGCCGGCCGCATCTCCGTCCCCGGCGCCCCGTCCAGGTTCCCCGGCTTCGGCGGCGCCGCCGGCCGGCCCCCCGTTGCCGCCGGCGTGCTTCCCGTCACCGCCGGCCCCCCGCCCGTCACCGCCGGCCCCGCACTTCTCGAGGAACCGCTCCAGATCGCCGGGCAGGAACTGCCGCTGGCCGCTGGGCGTGCGACGACAGGGAACCACGCCCGCGTCGGCCCAGCGACGCAGCGTGTGCTCGCTGACCTCCAGCAGCTCGGCCGCGGCCGCTACCCGCAGCCAGCGACGGCGGCCGCGTGCCCGCCGGCCCTCTCTCCCCGTGTCCATACGGCCTTTGTCGGCCGATTGGCCTCATTTCTCGACCAACTCTTCACGACACGGTTGCGGAGCACGCCGTCACGCCGCCCGGCCGAGGCCCTGCGGCAGGATGTTGTGGTTGAGCCGGAACACGTTGCCGGGGTCCCAGCGCGTCTTCACCTCGACCAGCCGCTCGTAGTTCGTGCCGAACCCCGCCCGCAGCTGCCGCTCACCCTCCTCGAGGAACCCGGGGAAGTTGAGGTAGGTGCCCACCGTGTGCGGCTGCAACGCGGTGATGAGGCTGCGTGCCCACGCGACGTTGACCTCGTCCGCGTCGGCCTCGTCCCAGTCCGCCTCCGGGTTCACCAGCCAGCCGGCGGAGCGGCCGGCGTAGGCGGAGCCTCCCGCCGGCTCCTCGCGCAGCGCGCCGCCCATCTGCCACACGTCGATGGTGCTGAGCGGCGACGGCTGCGTGGCCGCGTACTCGGCGACGACGTCGATCACGGCGTCGCTGAGCTCGGCGAGGGCCGCCGACTTCCAGTAGTAGTGCCGCCCGCGCGGGTAGTCCTCGTCGAGGAACTGCTGCAGCTGCGCGTAGGGCTGGCGACCGCTGAGGTCGGCGATGGGGGTCGCGAGTGCCTGCAGCGGCCGCAGGTGACGCTCGCCCTCGTCGGGCGGGCCCACGTAGGCCGCCGCCACCGCGAGCATGGGCCGCCCGGCCGCCTCAGCCGGGATGCCCTCCATCTCCGGGACGCTGCCGGTGAAGGCGATGGGGGCGACCTCGTCCGGCATGTCGCCGGCGAGCGCACGCAGCGCGCGGAGGCCGGCGACGGTCTCCGCGCCGTCGTAGAACACGAGCGCGTAGGCGACCTCGGGGCCGACGGGATGCAGGAGGAACTCGAAGGAAGTGACGACGCCGAAGTTGCCGCCGCCGCCGCGCAGCGCCCAGAGCAGGTCCGGGTTCTCCTCGGCGGACGCCCGGACCAGCTCTCCCTGCGCGGTCACCAGCTCGGCCGCGACCAGGTTGTCGCAGGTGAGGCCGTACTTGCGCCGCAGCCAGCCGATGCCGCCGCCGAGCGTGAGGCCGGCCACGCCCGTCTCGGAGACCAGACCGGCCGGGGCAGCGAGCCCGTACGCCTGCGTCGCGGCGTCCACCTCGCGCCAGATGGCGCCGCCCTGGACGGTCACGCGGCGGCGCTCCGCGTCCACAGTCACCGCCTTCATGGGCGAAAGGTCGATCACCACGCCGCCCTCGCTGGTGGCGAGGCCGGCGACGTTGTGGCCGCCGCCCCGCACCGCGATGGGCAGGCCGGCCGCCCGGGCGACGCCCACGGCCGCAGCCACATCGTCGCTGGTCGCGCAGCGGGCCACCGCGACCGGACGCTTGTCGATCATCCCGTTCCACACGGAACGGGCCGTGTCGTATCCCTCGTCGCCGGCGCCCACCACCTCTCCCGAGAGGTGGGCCCTCAGCGCACGCACGACGTCATCTGTCTGACCAGAAGCGGTCATGACGACCTCCTCGTGAAGTGCCGATGGCCTGGGTGTTCCCGGACGTCGCGATCACAGAGCCGGCCGGCCGTCGGCGGAGGGCATGGCCTCGTCACCAGCCGCGCGGGGTAAGCTGCTCCCATGGAGATCGCCGTCGAACAGCCGCCAGGGGCGCTCCGGGCCCGCGGGCCAGACCGGCGCCGGCAGCGCCGGTTCGTCTTCCTGGACCGGCGCTCGGGCTTCGACCGGCGCCGCGGCGGGAGCCGCTCGCCGCTGTGGTCCGGCGGGGAGGCGCGGCTGCTGCAACTGCGCGATCAGCCGCGCCTGCTGGTGGAGACGCTCGTCCTGGTCAACCTCCTCAGCGTGCTCGACCTGCTCCTCACGCTGTCGGTCCTGCGCCTGGGCGCCATCGAGCTCAACCCGATCATGAGCTGGCTGTTCGAGATCGGACCGGCGCACGCGGCGATCGCGAAGATCGGCGTCATGGCGCTCGCCACGTTCGCTCTGTGGTATCTGCGCCGGTACCGCAAGGCGCTCACGACCACGGTGCTCCTCCTCGCCGCCTACGGCGCGCTGGTGACGTTCGAGGTCATCGGGCTCATCGGGCTGCTGTAGGGCCGCGGGCGCCTCCAGGGCCGCCGGGCGCCCGAACATCCGTTCGCATCCGTCCGGACGGGGTGCTAGCCTCACGCCCACCGCACCCAGGAGGATCCCTGATGCTCGTCGAGCTCAACGCCGAGCAGCTGGCCGCCACCCAGCACGGCGACGGCCCGCTGCTCATCGTCGCCGGCGCCGGCACCGGCAAGACGGCCGCGCTCGTGCACCGCGTCGCGCACCTCATCGAGCGCGGCGCCGACCCGCGGCGCATCCTGCTGCTCACCTTCACGCGCCGCGCCGCCGCCGAGATGCTGCGCCGGGTCGAGGCGGTGCTCGCGGCGCGCGGCCACGGCTCCGGCGGCGCGTCCGAGCGCGTCTGGGGCGGCACCTTCCACGCCGGCGCCGCCCGCCTGCTGCGCATCCACGCGCGCGACATCGGCATGGAGCCGGACTTCACGATCATGGACCGCGGCGACGCCGAGGACCTCATGCACGTGGCGCGCACGCGCCTCGGCCTCGGCCGCGGCGGCGCGCGGTTCCCGCAGAAGTCCACCTGCCTCGACGAGTACTCGCGCTTCGACAAATCGCAGCTGCCGCTCGCCGAGGTGCTGCACACGGCCTTCCCCTGGTGCCTGCCGGCCGAGGAGGGCCTGGCCCAGCTGTTCGCCGCCTACACCGACGCCAAGGAGGAGCAGCAGGTCCTGGACTACGACGACCTGCTGCTGTTCTGGCGCGGCCTGCTGGCCGACCCGGCCGGCGGCGCCCGCGTGCGCGAGCGCTTCGACCACGTCCTCGTGGACGAGTACCAGGACACCAACGCGCTGCAGGCCGACATCGTGAGCCTGCTGCGGCCGGACGGCACGGGCGTCACCTGCGTCGGCGACGACGCGCAGGCCATCTACGGGTTCCGCGCCGCCACCGTGCGCAACATCCTCGACTTCGAGCAGCGCTTCCCCGGCGCCGCGGTCGTCACGCTCACGCAGAACTACCGCAGCACGGCGCCCATCCTCGCCGCCACCAACGCGCTCATCGCCGAGGCGGCCGAGCGCCGCGACAAGGAGCTGTGGACGGACCGGGCCGGCGGCGGGCGCCCGGTCCTCGCCACCTGCCGGGACGAGGACGAGCAGACGCAGTGGGTCTGCGAGCGCATCCTCGCGCACCGCGAGCAGGGCACGCAGCTCAAGGAGCAGGCCGTGCTGTTCCGCGCGCAGCACCACAGCATGGCGCTCGAGATGGAGCTCAGCCGCCGCACCATCCCCTTCCACAAGTACGGCGGGCTGCGCTTCGTCGAGATGGCGCACGTCAAGGACCTCGTCGGCTTCCTGCGCCTCGCCGAGAACCCCAGGGACGCGATGGCCGGCCTGCGCGTGCTCGGCCTCGTGCCGGGCATCGGGCCGAAGACGGCGGCGGCGCTGCTCGAGGCATTGGCCGCCGCCGCCGGAGACTTCGCGGCCGCCTGGGCCGGCGCGCGCGTCCCCGAGCCGGCGCGCGCCGCCTGGCCGGCCGTGGTCGAGCTCTTCGCGACGCTCGCGGCCGCCGGCCCGTCGGACGTCCCCGCGCAGGTCCACGCGGTGCGCAGCGTCTACGGGCCGCTGCTCGAGCGTCGCTACGACAACGTCCAGGCGCGGCTGCGCGACCTGGAGCAGATCGAGGGCCTCGCGGCCCGCTCGCAGACGCGCTCGCAGTTCCTCGCCGAGCTGGTGCTCGAC
>JBLMXT010000104.1:0-3724 GCA_050257915.1 Deltaproteobacteria bacterium | reverse complement strand
CGCCGACTGGTTCAACCTCACCTGGGTGACCGGCCGGACGGCCTCGATCACGGAGCCGCACGTGGACGAACTGCTGCGCGCGAACCTCTGGTACTTCCGCGGACGGGAGCGCGACCTCCTCGTCGACACCGGCAACGGCGTTGCCCCGCTGCGCCCCTACCTCGCGCGCCTCGCGCGCGCCGGCCGCCCCCGGGAGATCGTCTGCGTGGTCACGCACGCGCACATCGACCACGTCGGCGGGTTCCACGAGTTCGAGCGGCGGCTGCTCCACCCCGCCGAGCAGGAGCTCGCGACGTCGGTCCGCAACGGCGCCCCCCTGGCGCCGGCGCTGTGGTCCGAGGAGATCCTGGCCCAGCTCGCGGACAGTGGGTTCGTGCCGCCACCGGTCCTCGTCGACGCCGTTCCCTTCAGCGGGTTCGATCCGTTCACCTTCCGGCCCGAACGCGCCGCCCCCACCCACCTCGTGCTGGGCGGCGACGAGATCGACCTCGGCGACCGGCGGTTCACCATCGTGGACCTGCCGGGGCACACGCCCGGCAGCATCGGGCTCGTCGACCACGAGGATCGCGCGCTCGTCTCCGGCGACGCGGTCTACGACGGTGGGCTCATCGACACCCTGCCGGAGTCGGATGTCGAGACCTATCTCACGACGATGGAGGCCTTGCGCCGGATCGACGTCGACGTCGTGTACCCGGGGCACGGCCGGCCGTTCGGACGAGACCGGCTCCGCGAGCTCGCCGAGGAGTACCTGCGAGGACGCGGCAGCTGAGCGCCGCCGGCCTTCGCGGCGCGCCGCCGAAGCTACTCCATTCCTGCCGCGGCCAGCAACGTGATGGCGACGCACGTGAGCACGACGCCCGCCAGCTGCACGCGGCTCAGCCTCTCGCGCAGCACGACCAGCCCGATGACAACCGCCCACGTGCCGGCCTGGGCGACGGACACCGAGGCGATGGCGACCGGCCCCAGGCTGATGGCGACGGCGAGGGCCACGAAGGCGCCGGCGTCCACGACGCCGGCCACGGTCGCCCGGCGGCGGTACCCGCGCGGCAGGACCAGCCCCCCGGTGAGCAGCGCCACCGGGACGACGAAGACGCAGGTGGCCGCCCTGCCGACGGCGGCGAGGGAGACGGGCGGCAGCGCCGTGGCCTCGGCGAAGAAGAGCATGGTGCCGGCGAACAGGGCCGCCGAGAGCAGCGCCCAGCCCGCGCCGGCCGTGGCCCGCGTGCGGCTCCGCTCGCCCAGGACGCTGTCGGGCGCCCGCTCGACCGACGCCATCAGCCCCCCGGCGACCGCCAGCGGCAACCCGACCCAGGTGATCGGAGGCAGCGCTTCGCCGAGCAGGATGACGGCGATGGCGGCGAACCCGCCGGACAGCGAGCCGAGGGGCGTGACGACCGAGAGGTTGCCGGTGGACAGCCCCTTGAGGAGCGCGCCCAGCCCGAGGAACTCGAGCACGCCGCTGGCCGCCGCGAACCCGGCGGCGCGCCACTGCTCGTCGCCGCTCGGCAGGCCGTCCACGAGCAGCGCCAGCGGCAGCAGCACGGCGAGGCCGACGAGCATCACCCACGTGAGCGCGGTCCACACCGACACGGAGCGCACGATGCGCACGAGCAGGTAGTCGTGGACGGCGTAGCCGAGCGCCGACGCGAGACCGAAGGCCACGGTGAGCATGGCCGTACTCTACTTCACGGGCTCAGGCGGGCTCCTGCGGGCGCGCGCCCCGCTCACGCAGGCGTGCGCGCCCCGCTCGCGCACGCGCTGAGGACCTCGCCCGTCAGGCTTGCCCGTCAGGCGTCGGTGCGGCAGACGGTGAGATCGGCGAAGTTGCGCGGCGCGAGACCCTGGTGCTTCTCGGCGATGGTGTCCGCCAGGGCATCCAGCGCCGCGTAGTCCGCCTCCCTGGGCATGCCTTTGGCGAGCACCGGCTCGAGGTACTCGAGCTTGAGCTTGCCCATCTGGCCGACGAGCGTCTCGACGGTCTTGCCCGCCCAGCCGTAGGAGCCGATCACCGTGGCGTACTTGGCGCGCGGTTTGAGCGCGTTGGCCAGCACGGCGGCGTACATCGCCAGCGGGTGCGGGCCGGCGAGCACCGTCGGCGTCCCGAGGACGATGGTGCCGGCGTGCACCAGCGAGCTGGCGAGCTCGCCGGCGTCCAGCGTCGTGAGGTCGAAGCGCTCGACCGCGACGCCGCGGTCGGTGAGCGCCGCGGTCAGGTGGTCGACCATCAGCCGCGTGCTGTCGTGCATGGTGACGTACGGCAGGCAGACGATGTTCTGCGGCTCCCCGCCGGCCCAGTCGCGGTACGCCTCGATGATGAAGCCCGGGTCGTCGTAGACCGGCCCGTGGCTGGGAGCGATGATGGCGATCGGGTACTGCGTCACCTTCTCGACGTTCTTCAGCACCTGCGCCCCGAACGGCATCATGATCTCGGCGTAGTAGCGCTTGGCGCCATCGTACACCTCGTGTTTGTCGGCGAACACGTCGCTGGTGGCGTAGTGCGAGCCGAAGAAGTCGCAGCTGAAGAGGATCCCATCCTCCTCGAGCCACGTGCTCATCGTCTCGGGCCAGTGCACCCAGGGAGTGAACAGGAACGTGAGCGTCTTGTCGCCCAGGCTCAGCGTGTCGCCGTCGGCGACCACGAGGAAGCGCGCATCGTCCACGTGCAGGTGGTCGATCAGCATCCCCCGGGCCTTCTCGTTGCACACCACCGTCAGGTCGGGGAAGCGCTCGAGCAGTTGTGGCGTGCAGCCGGAGTGGTCCTGCTCGACGTGGTGGATGACCAGGTAGTCGGGAGCCGGCAGCTCGTCGAGCTGCGCCATGAGCGTCGCGCATCTGGCCGGGTCGACCGTGTCGATGAGCACGTTCTTCTCGCTGCCCTCGACGAAGTAAGCGTTGTAGCTGGTGCCGTCCGGCAGCGGGATGAGGGCGTCGAAGAGGCGCCGGTCCCAGTCGACGGCGCCGATGAGATAGACGTTCTCGCGGATGGTGCGTGGCTTCATGGTCACCTCGGGTGAGGTCGTACGGTGCGGTCCTCGTCGTCAGGAGTATAACCATGGCTGACGACGAGCCGCGGACGCCCGCCGTATCGCGTGGAGGAAGACCGGCGAGACGATTGGACAGGTCGGCAGGGCATCGACGAGGCGAGGAGGTATCCGTGGTCCGCGAGGATGGCTGCCGGTCCTTCCCTGAGACGGCCGGCGTCGTCTCGTGGCCGCGCCGGTGCGGCGTAGACGACCCCCGGCTCCGCTTCCACTAACGACACGGCGCCCTTCCGTATCCCTGCCTCTTCCTTCTAGGATGCAAGCAGAGCGTCCAAGGCCGAGGGGAGGGCGTCCCGATGCCCGAGCAAGGCTCATGATCCGCAGCGCACGTCATCAGCGTGGGACCGGCGCGCCATGAACGCCTGTCGCGCGTGCGGAGCAGAGCCGCCCGACGGCGCCCGTTTCTGCCCCTCCTGCGGCACGCGCCTCGACGCCTCGAGCCCAGAAGCCACCGAGCGCAAGGTAGTGACCACGCTGTTCTGCGACCTCGTCGGTTTCACGGCGCTGGGCGAGCGTCACGACCCCGAGGACATCGATGCCGCCCTGCGCGGCTTCTACGGCCTCGCGCGCACTATCGTCGGGCGTTTCGGCGGCACAGTCGAGAAGTTCATCGGCGACGCCGTGGTCGGGCTGTTCGGCGTGCCGTCAGCGCACGAGGACGACGCCGAGCGGGCGGTGCGCGC
>JBLMXT010000103.1:0-5146 GCA_050257915.1 Deltaproteobacteria bacterium | reverse complement strand
GGCTTCGCCGACCTGAGGCAGGTCCACCTCTGGAACCTCGAGTTCGTGGCGGGCTCGTCCGAGGGGCGCCGCTACGAGGGGATCGCGCGCGGCATCGACGACGCCCTGCGGTTCATGACCGCCTGCGGCATCGACCTGGAGCGCGAGCAGCAGCTCCACGAGGTCGACCTCTTCACCAGTCACGAGGGGCTGATCCTGCCCTACGAGGAGGCGCTCACGCGGCGCGACAGCTTGAGCGGCGACTGGTACGACTGCTCGGCCCATCTGCTGTGGATCGGCGAGCGCACGCGCGATCCCGGCGGCGCGCACGTCGAGTTTTTCTCGGGCGTCGAGAATCCTCTGGCGTGCAAGCTCGGGACGGCCGCCACCGGCGCGCAGGTCGCGGCGCTCTGCGAGCGGCTCGACCCGGAGCGGGACCCGGGCAGGCTGACGCTCATCGTCCGTCTCGGCGCCGATCGCGTCGAGGACCTCCTGCCGCCGCTCATCCGCGCCGTCCGCGAGGCGGGGCACCCGGTGGTCTGGGCCTGCGACCCGATGCACGGGAACGGCCTGCTGACGCCCGAGGGGGTCAAGACCCGCCGCTTCGACGACATCATGCGGGAGCTGCGCGGCTTCTTCCGCGTCTGCCGCGCCGAGGGCGTCTGGCCGGGCGGCGTGCACCTCGAGTTCACGGGAGACGACGTCACGGAGTGCGTCGGAGGCGTGGAACCGGTGTCCGAGGGCGACCTCGGCGTGCACTACTCGACTCTCTGCGACCCGAGGCTCAACGCGAAGCAGTCGCTCGACGTCGCCTTCCAGGTGGCGGAACTCCTGGCGCCCGGACGTCCGCGCAGGTAGCGTGCAGGAGACCGGGCGAGGGCGCCACCCTACGGCTTCCCCGGATTCTGCCGATACTGCGGTGTGGACGAGGCACGCGACGAAGGAGAGAGGCCGTGCGCGCGTGTGTGCAGTGCGGATTGTCGATCGGCGACACAGCGACCTTCTGCCAGGTGTGTGGAACGCCCGTCGAGCCGGCGGCGACGACTCCTGCGGTCGAGCCTGCGGTGATGGCTCCTGCGGCTGAGCCGGTCGGTGTCGAGGATCCCGCTGAGGACGTCCTGTCTCGCCGGACGGGCGAGGTCGTGCGCCTGCTCCAGGATGCCTCCGGATGCGAATCGACCGACGCCGTCCGGGCCGCCGACCTGTATCGGGAGGCGATCTGCGTCTGTCTGGAGGCGACCGACGACCCTCTCGGCTCCCAGGCGGTGCGCCGGAACCTCCTCTGCGGCTTCGACCGCCTCAGCAGCGTGCTGCAGCGCAAGGGGCTGCCGGCGGAGGCGCTCGACGTGGTCGACAGCGCGGCCTCGCTCGGGCTGCTCGACGGTGGGCAGGAGGCGGATCGGGAGCACGCCGACGCGCTGCTGGACCGCCGCGAGAGCCTGCGCCACCTCCTCCACGCAGACTCCGCGCAGCTCTGAGCCGACGCCGCGGCCTTCGCCCGGACTGAGTCGGCTGCGGTGAGTCAGTCGCGGGCGCGCAGCGGGTCGATGCTGTCGGCGTAGTCCAGCGCCCACTGCAATTCGGCGCGCAGCGATCCGCCCTCACTCGTGGGGACGTCGCCGTCGCCGAGGTCCGCCAGCGCCTCGGTGGCGTACGCGCGCAGGTCTCGCGCCTCCCGCCACTTGACCACCTCGGCCTTGAGCCTCTCGAGACGCTGCTCGTCGTGGTAGTGCTGCTCGATCGCCTTGACGCGGCGCCGGGCGTCGGCCTCGAGGTCGGCGTCGCGCTTGTCGATCTCCTCGTCGCTGAGCACGGGCGGGGTCGACGCCCGGGGCTTGATGATGAGGTACGTGATCACCGCGGCCAGGCCGAACTCGACGATGAAGGTGACGGGACCCGCCATGGTCAGGAGGCCCTGGCCGGAGACGACTCCCGCGGCCAGCGAGACGATCACCAGGAAGGCGTGCAGGACGAACGCGGTGACGATGAAGATGGCTGCGATGCTGAACCATCGAGGCACGGTGTGATCCTCCCGCCGCGACCGGCGATCGTGGAGTGGCTCGCACCATACTAGCCGCAATCTCCGTCCGGTGGGAAGCAGCGTCCGCCGGATGCGGGTGGTGTCGACGCCGGGACGGTTTGTGCCCGGCGGACCCGCGGGTAGGGTCGCATCGACCGAGAGGAGGAGCATGACACTGCGCGAACGCCTGACCGCGTCGGTCACCGACATCCGCGCGCGGGGCCAGCGCCTCGTCCAGCTCAACCTCGAGCTGCTGACCAGCGAGCTCAAGGCGAAGGGCCGCAAGTTCGGCGCCGCCATCGGGCTGTTCGTCGCGGCGGCGCTCCTCGCGCTGTACGCGATCGGGTTCCTCCTCGCCACCATCACCGTGCTGCTGGACCTCGTGCTGCCGCTGTGGGCGGCCGTGTCGATCGTGACCGTTGCGCTGTTCGCCGTGGTGGCGATCCTGGCCCTGGTCGGCCGCGCCCAGCTGCGCAATATCGGCGACGCGCAGCCCGAGGCGGCCATCGCCGAGGCCAAGGCCACGGCCGACCTGATGAAGGCGAACGTGCGCGGTACCGCCGCCGGCGTGCGCGCGAGGATGCGCCCGCGACCGGCCGAGCCAGTGGCGGGCGAGCAGGCGCCGGTGGCGCCGGTGCCTGCGGCGCCGCCGACGGCCGCGCCCTTGGGCGGCCAAGGGGCGCCGGCGTCCGCGCCGCCCCGGCCGACGGCCGCGCCCACCGCGCCACCGCCATCCGACCCGGGAGCGAAAGACACATGAGCGACACGCCGACAGCCGATGTGAACGCCCCCGACGAGGCCTCCGCGGCCGGCGCCGCCAAGGCGCCGGCGCGTCCGGTCGCCGAGATCCGCGCCGACATCGAACGGGAGCGCGCCGGGCTGGACCGCTCCTTCGCCGCCCTGCGCGGCGACCTGGACGAGGCGGTCGACGCCGGCCGGCAGCGCGCCGCCCGGGCGCGGCGCAAGGCGGTCGTGGTCGTACCGGCGGCCGCCACGGCGCTGGTCGCGGCCCTCTTCCTGCGCAGCCGCAGGCGCGGCCGCGGCTAGGCGAACGGCGCGGCCGCCGGCCCCCGTGGCCGCGGCCGGTGAGGCCGCCGCGGCCGCCGGTCCCCGTCAGAACGCGAGCAGCGCGCGGGTGACGCCCACCCTACAGCAGCGAGAGTACGTCCTGATTCGTGGGTTGTGACCCACGAATGTGCGGCGCATACTCGCGTGACGATGGATGACCAGATGCCGCGCAGCCGGGCCGCCGTGAGGCTCGCCCGGTCTTTTGGCCGGACCGCGCTGTCCTCCGGCCGCCGCTGGTGGATCGGCGCGGCGGTCGTCGTCATCTTCGCCGCCGCCGTGCTCGGGCGTGACGATCTGGCCCTGATGGCGCGGTCCTTCGCGGGGGCCGACTGGCACTGGGCCGTCCTGGCGCTCGTGCTCATGCTGGCGTCGCTGGCCCTGCGCAGCCTCGCGCTCCAGGTCATCGCCAACGCCCTCGACGCGGGCCGCACCCGCCTGCGCGACGCGTTCTCCGCCACGAGCATCGGCCTGCTGGCCAACTCGCTGATCCCCATCAAGGTGGGCACCGTGCTCTCGCCATACGTGTTGTTCGTGCTCCTGCGCCGCCGCGGGGGTCAGGCGGCGTTCCCGACGATCCTCGGCGTCACGCTCACGGAGCGCATGTTCGCGATCGCCACCTTCCTCGCGCTGTCGCTGGCGTTCCTGGGGACGCTGGACGTGCCGGCGTGGGCGGTCAACGTGCTGCTGGTGTGCGCCGGGCTGATCGCCGTCCCGCTCGTCGCCGGCGTCGTCTTCGCGCGCCGGCGCGACTGGGTCGCGCGCGAGTGCGCCCGCGGCGGTCCCCGGGTGCGGCGCATGGGCCGCTGGCTGCCGGAGCTGGTCGAGAGCCAGCGCGTCATGCGCCGGCCGCTGGCCGTGCTGGGCGTGACGGGCACGCAGGTGCTCGCCTGGCTCTTCCAGCTTGCGGCGGCGGTGGCGATGCTCTGGGCCTTCCACCTCGAGGCCGCCGGCCTGCGCGGGGCCGCCCTGGTCATCGTCCTCACCAACCTCATCGGCCTCATCCCGGCGACGCCGGGCAACGTCGGCACCTTCCAGGTGGCAGCGGTCGCGGCGCTCGCCACCTACGGCGTGGCCGCGGGCCCGGCGCTCGCCTACGCCCTCGGGCTGCAGGCTCTGCAGCTCCTGGTGGGGATCGTGGCCGGGCTCGCCGCGCTCGCCGCCCAGGACCTGACGCTCGCCGACGTGGCCGGCAGGAGCCGGCAGGCCGCGGCGGCGCTCCGCAACCCCGAGCCCGTGATGACTCCGGCGGAGGATCCGCTGGTGATGTGAGCCTCCCGCAGGCGTGCTCGGCAGGGGCAACGCCGAACGCTTCAGCACCCCGAGAAGGTGCCGATAGGGAGAGCAGATGAAGAGATCCACGGTATCCACCAGACAGCCCCCGGCTGGTGGCCCCGGCGGCGCGTCACATCCGGACGCACTGCTGCGGGAGCTCCGCCGCGGAGAGCGTGACGCCTTCGTCCGCTACTTCGAGCTGTTCCGCGCGCCCGTCTACGGCTTCACCCGCCGGCTGCTCGGCGACGAGGCGGCGGCGGTGGCCGCGACCACGGAGACGTTCGCGGTCGTCCTCCGCCGCGCCGTCCTCGACGAGCGCGCCGCCGATCTGGAGACCCTGACCTACCGCTGCGCGCTCGACGCCTGCGTCGCGCGCGCCGGCGCGGGCGGCGTCCCGGCGCGGCCGGCGAGCGAGACGAGCGGGCGCTTCGGGGCGGCGCTCGATGCTCTCGACCTGCGCCGCCGCGCGGCGCTGCTGCTGCACGACGTGCACGGTCTGGGCGCCGCCGGCATCGCCGCCGTCCTGTCGATCGACGAGGAGGCCGCCGGAGCGTTGCTGTTCCGCGCCCGCGAGGAGTTCCGGGCGGCGTTCGACGCCGCTGCTGCGCGTGCCGAAGGCCGCGGCTGCAGGCAGGCCGAGCAGGCCGTGGCCGGCGCCGTCGGCCTCGGACTCGCCGGCGACCAGCTGCAGCGCCTGCGCCTGCACGCCGCCTACTGCCGCCCGTGCCGCCGGGCGATCCGCTCGTGGGGCGCGGCGCCGGCCGGCCTGGCCGCGGTGCTCGAGCAGGCGCCGCTGCCGGAGGCCCT
>JBLMXT010000102.1:0-7829 GCA_050257915.1 Deltaproteobacteria bacterium | reverse complement strand
AGCGAGTGGCAGACGTTCCAGATGTCGCCGAGGTAGCCGATCTTGAGGCCCTTGTAGGCGCCCTTCTTCTCCTTGATCGTCATCAGGTCGCAGAGGCCCTGGCACGGATGCGTCTCGTTGGTGAGCGCGTTGATCACGGGGTTGCGCATGTACTGCGCGAACTCCTCGACCACCTCCTGGCCGAAGGTGCGGATGAAGAGGCCGTCGCAGTAGCGGTCGATGATGCGCGCCGTGTCGCGGATGGGCTCGCCGCGGCTGGTCTGCATCTGGTCGGGGCTCATGTAGAAGGTCTGCGCCCCAAGCTGGGCGGCGCCGGCCTGGAAAGACACCCGCGTGCGCGTGCTGAGCTTCTCGAAGATCATCGCAAAGGTCTTGCCGGCGAGCGGCTGGAAGAGCTCTCCCATGGCGTGCCGCCGCTTGAGGTCGATCGCCGTGTCGACGAGGTAGCCGATCTCCTCCGGGGTGAAGTCGGCGAGCTTGAGGAAGTCCTTGCCTTTGAAGTGGTGCTGCATCTACGCGCTCCTCTCTGTCCTCAGCCCGACGTGAGCTGGACGTTCTCGACGCTGTCCCCCGCCATGGTGACGATGGCGCCGCGGAGGAGGCCCTCGCCGTACTCGCTGCCGGGATTCACCGAGACGGTGCGCCCGATCGTCGTCTGCCCGCGCGACTCGTGGATGTGGCCGTGCAGGCTGAGCAGCGGCTGGTACTTCTCGATCGCGGCGCGGACCGCGGCGCTGCCCGCGCCGTACATGACCGGCGTGCCGCCTGAGGTCACGACCCGCGGCGGGTCCGTCGTCCAGTCGAGCTCCGCCGCCGTGTCCAGCGTGCTGTCCTTGGGCGGCGCGTGGAAGTTGAAGATCACCCGCGAGAAGTCGGTGACATTGGCGACGATGCCCTCGATGTGCCTGGCCAGCTCCTCGTCGGGCACCTCCCTCGGCGTGTCCCAGGGTGTCGGGTTGCTCAGGCCGGTGCTGAGCATCATGTGCTCGTCGTCGTCGATGACGACGCGCTTCTCCTCGCAGTCGATCACGCTCGGGCCGTCGTGGCGCACGAGCGGCTCGAGGATGTCGGGCGCGTCGTCGTTGCCGCCGGTGATGTAGCAGCGGATGCCGGTGCCGGCCAGACGCTCCTCGGCGAACTCGATCCACTGCTCCATCCGCTCGGTCGCGAGCCGGTGGTACAACCTGTCGACGCCCGCGGGATCGGCGGCCAGCGCCCTGTACTCCTCGCTGGTCACGACCGCGGTGTAGGAGCCCAGCTTGCCGGCGCGCTTCTCGAAGTCCGCGACCTCGTCGCCGCCGTCGAGCTCGTGCGTGATCGACTGGATGGTGGCCCGGTACTTGCCGCCGCCCAGATCGAGGATCGGCACGACCATCTTGCCGGCGATGTCGCCGCCGAGGACCAGCACGTCGACCTCGTAGAACTTGCCGGCGTTCACGAACTTGCGGAACGTCGTCTGCGAGCCGTGGACGTCGGTGACGAAGAACAGCTTCGTCGTCTTGCCTTTGGCCTTCTTTCCGAACAGCGGCATCAGACGGTCACTCCTCCGGGACCTGCTTGAAGCTGAGGTCCACGTTCACGCCGCGACCCTTCTGGATGAACTTGGCGACGTAGTACACGACCAGGCCGCTGAGGAACACGATGACGTTGAACCAGATCATCTCCGGGTTGCCGTTCAGGCCCGCGCTCGGGTCGCGCAGGAACACCCACGCCATGAAGCACTGGGCGATGACGCTGATGACGCCGATGATCGTGATCACGGGGATGCCGAGGACGCGCTGGTTGACGGCCGAGGTCTCGAACACGTCCTTGAGCCGGTACGGCAGCACGGCCGCCGCGATGGAGATCACGATGAAGCTCAGGATGAAGCCGAAGATGCCGACCAACGTGGAGAACAGGTCGGTGAACACGTAGATGCCCAGCGCGATGATGCTGGCGATGCCCATCGTGAGCAGCGAGTTGACCGGCGTGCTGAAGCGCGGGTTCACCTTCTTGAACCAGGCCGGCAGCAGGCCGTCCAGGGAGTAGGCGAAGATGTTGCGCGAGCCGTTGAGGATCTGACCCGGCAGCCAGGCGTAGCTCCAGAAGATGAAGCCGAACAGGATGATGAAGGCGATCCAGATGTTGTTGGCGACGTAGGACGCGAGCTCGGTGAACACGGGCGTCGACTCCAGGCCGAGGCCGGTCGGGTCCGCCCAGCCGAGCTTGGCGAGGAAGTCGTAGCCGACCGCGCGGTCGACCACCCAGACACTGATCAGCACGCCGAACCCGACGATGAAGAGGGTCGCCGGCATCGACCAGAGCTGCAGCTTGCGGGCGTTCTTGACCTCGCTGCCGATGTAGGCCGAGGAGCTCATGAAGCTCAGGTTCAGGTAGATCCAGGTCATCACCATGAGCGTCCAGAAGAGCGAGAACGGCGCCAGGCCCGTGTACCCCGCCTCCTTGGCGGACGCGGTCACGTAGGCCGACGGCACGGCCTTGCCGGAGACCTCGCGCAGGTGGTCGTTGAAGGCGCTGATGGTGTCCGCCGGCACCTTTCCGATGAACACGACCACGGTGATGACCGTGCTCGCCACCGCGAAGAGGATGAGGATGTTCTGCAGCTTGAAGTAGGTCTTGGTCCCGATCGAGAAGATGACGATGAGCAGCACGATCAGGCAGGTGCCGAGGATGAACGTGCCGATCTTGGTCGTGAACCAGTTGCCGATACTCGTGAGCGTCTCGTTGCCGGTGTAGATGCCCATGGTGCGGAACAACGGCGCCAGGCCGTAGCGAGCCAGGAACGCGCTGGGCACGCCGCCGTAGAAGAACCACCACATGGTCATGTTCCAGTTGCTCATCATGCCCAGCGCCGGACCGAGCACGCGGCTGACGTAGACGTAGTCGCCGCCCGAACGGGGCATCGCCGAGGCGAGGTAGCCGTACACGAGCGCCAGCGGCAGGATCGCGATGACGCAGATGACCGTCGCCCATGGCAGGCTGGCGCCCGGATAGAAGGCGGGCCCGAAGAGGAACAGGAACAACAACAGCAGCCCGATGCTCGTGAAGTTGATGTTGTAGGCGAGGATGTCCCACGTCCCCGCCGTGCGGATCAGGCCACTGGCTTTGCGCACGAAGACCTGCGGCTGCGTCTTGTCGACTGGCGTCGCCACTCTGTCACCCCCTGATGCTGGCGGCCGCACGGGCGGCCGCGCGCCGCGTCGTGCGTCTGCCGGTTGTACGTGTCACGTTGCGGTGCGCGAGCGGAGTCATTGCAGAGGCGCTCCTTGCGGACGACGTGGGAGGGTCGCGCCGGCGTCGCCGGCGAACGCGAAGGCCCTGACGGGCGAGCCGTCGGCGCCTTCGAGGCGCAGCGGTACGAAGGCGCACAGGTAGGGTCGAGCGGGATCGAGGGCCTCCAGCCCGATCAGGTTCTCGACGATCAGCACGTCCGCGCCGAGCAGGGCGGCATGAGCGTGCGTCGTGCCGCCCTCCGTCGCGTCGACGTTGAGGGCGTCGGTGCCGACGAGGCCGGCGCCGCGGTCGACGAGTCCTGCCGCGGCGGCCGCGCTGAGGAACGGGTGGCGAAGGGCGCGCGGGGAGCCCCAGTGACGGTCCCAGCCGGTGTGCAGCAGGACGGCGGCCCCCTCGAGCGCATCCGGCAGCGCGGCGGCGAGGTCCGGCCACTCGATGGCTTGGTCCTCGCCGGCGGTGACGGGCACGACGCGGGCCGGCAGCACGAACCGCTCGAGCGGATACGCGTCGATGGTGGAGCCGGCGGGGACGTAGTGCGAGGCGGCGTCGATGTGGGTCCCGCTGTGCGTGCCCAGGGAGAGCCGTGTCACCCGCCAGGGCTCGAGCGCGGCGGCGGGCGCAAAGGCCACCTCGGGATCCTCCGGGAACACGGGCATGCCGGGGTGGAGCGGCCGGCTCAGGTCGATGAAGGCTCCCTCAAGCATCGCGCAGCAGAGGGAAGGTCATGCAGTGGGGGCCGCCGCCGCCCTTCAGGATCTGCGTCAGCTCGGGCGTCAGCACCTCGAGCCCGAGCGCCGTGAGCTTCTGGTTGACGGCCGTGTTGCCGGAGAAGGTGAGCACGCGGCCGTCGCCGAGGCACTGCAGGTTGCAGTGATGCTTGAAGACGCCGGCGCTCTCCACCTCGACCAGCTCGAACCGGCGCTTCTCGAGCATCCGCAGGAAGAAGTCGGGCAACTGCTCCGGGGCGCAGACGGCGACGCCCGGGGCCACGATGTTGAACGCCATGTCGAGGTGCAGGTTCCGGGACGGGAGCTGGACGCCGACGACCGCGTAGCCAAGGGGCTCGAGGATCCGGGCGGCGGCGCGCACGCCCTCCCAGTCGCTGCGGGCGACGACGCCGTGGGCGATCGTCGCCTCGTCGAGGAACCAGAAGTCGCCGCCCTCGAAGAAGCCACGGTCGACGCGGCCGATGATCGGTACGCCCAGCTCGCGCAGCTTGCGCTCGTAGAGCAGGTCCTCGCCCTGCCGCACCGGCTCGCGGAAGCTGCCGATGAGCGCGCCTTCGGCGAGGCACGCGCCGAAGTCGCGCGCGTACACCATGTACGGCAGGCCGGGGTCCGGCTCCATGAGCACGACCTCGACGCCGGCGTCGCGGTAGGCCTGGGCGAAGCCTTCGTGCTCGCGCCGCACCGCGTCGAGGTCGGCGTGCTCGCCGTCGGCGAGGACCTTGCGGGTGATCTCGTTGATGGGCCGGAAGTCGAAGTACGCGGGCGGGCACAGCAGCACCTTGCGGAGCTTCCCTGTCGAGTTGGGGACGAACGTGGAGTCTCCCATCGCGTGCCGCTCCTCTCGTGCGCCGACCGGCGACCGTGCCCGCGGACGGGCGCGGTCGCCGCGAGAGTAAGCGGAGCCACTGATGCAGGGAAGTGTACAAGCGCACAGTAACGCGTCTGTAAATTGTGCGTATGCCCATCGTCGCTGGACGCGCCGCAGCACTTCCCGCGGCTTGGGCGGGCGCGCCGCAGGCATGTTCCCGCGTAGTGACATCACCAGTGGCGTCATGCGCGGCATCACCAGTGGCGTCACCGCTCGCACGACTACCTGCCCACTGGTCAGACGAGGGCGTCGGGACGGCCCGGCCTTCCTACGGCCAAGGCAGCATGGAGACGCCCTGCTCCACGAGCCGCAGTCGCAATCTGGCCGGCCGCTTTCAGGAGACCAGCACGATCTTGCCCACCTTGCCGCCGGCCGTGAAGCGCTCGTAGGCGGCCCCGGCGTCGGCCAGCTTGAAGGAGGCGGCCACGGGCACGCGCAGCCGTCCCTCGGCGAGCGCCGGCACGACCCGGTCGCCGAGCTCGCCGACCAGCGCGGCCTTCTCCCCGCCCGACCGGGCGCGCAGAGTGGAGGCCCGGATGCTCGCCCGGCTCCCCATGAGCGCCCTCAGGTCGATCTCGACGGCGGAGCCGCCGCCGATGCCGATGACGACGACGCGCGCGCCCGTCGCCAGTGCGCCCAGCGCGGACGGCAGACTGGCGGCGCCGACGAGCTCGAGCACGACGTCGTACGGGCCGCGCGCCGCGACCTCGGCCGGATCGACGACCTCCGTCGACCCGAGCGCCGCGACCGCCTCGCGCTGGGCGGCGTCGCGCACGGAGGCGACGACGCGGCCGCCGGCGAGCGCCGCAAGCTGCACGCCGGCGGACCCGACCCCGCCGGCCGCGCCGGTGACCAGCACGCGGTCGCCCAGCGTGAGGCCGGCCTGCCGGAAGAGCGCGTCGTACGCGGTGGCCCAGGCCTCCATGAACCCGCCGGCCTCCGCCCAGGACAGCCCGGCCGGGACCGGCAGCGCGTGGGCCTCGTCCACCAGCGCGAGCTCGGCCTGGCCGCCGCCACCGACGAGCGCCATGACCCGGTCGCCGGCGGCGAACCGGGTCACGCGCCGCCCGGCGGCGACCACCTCCCCGGCCATCTCGAGGCCCGGGACATCCTGCGGCCACCCGGGCGGCGCCGGGTACTTGCCCGCGCGCTGGCTGATGTCGGCCCCGTTGACCCCGGCGCCCCGCACGGCCACCAGGATCTCGCGGTCCCCCGGCTCCGGGTCGGGACGCTCCCGCCAGAACAGCTGTCCTTGCTCGATCACGACGGCGTACATGCCGGCCTCCTCGTCCGTTCCGCCGGCTCTTACCCGCGCCGCCGCTTCTCCCATCACGCGACGCCCGAGGCGCCGCCGTCGGCGGGCTCTCTTACGCGACCGCCGGTTCCAGGAGCGGACGCTCCGGATCGTGCCAGACGCTCAGCCGGCGGTCGAAGTAGCGCACTTCGTGGAGCGCGTCGCAGGGCACGCCCGTCTTGCCGAACACGAAGGCGACGGCCTCCGCGCAGGGCGCCTCCCAGTCGCAGAAGGAGATGGGCGCGTCGACCCCGGCCCAGGTGCAGCGCCACAGGACGTCACGGGGGAGCTCCTCGCGCCACCTGGTGACGAGCCGCTTGAGCGGCTCCTCCTCGAGCGACACGGGGTGCACGGCGATGAAGCGGCGCGGGCTGCCGTTCCCGTCGCGGCAGACGCGCGTCCGGGCGGCGAGCCCCTCGGTCGCGTCGCCCTTGAAGTACGTCACGCGGTGGATGGCGCTGTACGGGACACGGAACGCGCCGAGCACCCGCGCGACGGCCTGCTCGTCCACGGCCTCCCAGTCGCAGTAGGCGACCGGCTCGTTCACGCCGCACCAGCTGCGGTTCCACAGGGTGTCCTCCGGCATCTCGTCATGCCGTGCGGTGAGTCGTCTGAGGTCTCGCTCCGTGCAGGCATGCGGATGGATCGCGATGTACCTGGGCATGGCCACTCCTCCGATCGCGGCGCGTGCGTGACGCGACCGAGGCTAGCCGGAGCGCGGCCGGCCGCGCCTCACCTCAATCGGGTGAACCGCCGCGCCCGCCGCGGGCGCGCTTGACCGCGTACATGCGGCGGTCGGCCTCCTGCAGCAGCGTGTCCACGCCCTCGGCGGTCGCGGTGTGCGTGCCCGTGCTGGCGGAGAGGTACGGCGGCGCCGTGGCGGCCGCGTTGCGCGCCGCGATCGCGGCCTCCACCTTGCGCTCCACCGCGGCGGCGCCGGCGGCGCCGGTGGCCGGCATGAGGACCACGAACTCGTCGCCGCCGTAGCGCGCGACGACGTCCGTCTCCCGGCAGCTGTCGCGCAGGAGGTGAGCCAGTTCGATCAGCAGGACGTCGCCGGCGTGATGGCCGTGCGTGTCGTTGACGTCCTTCATCCCGTCGACGTCGACGAACAGGATGCTCACGTCCCCGCCGTTGCGGCGCACGTCCTTCACCGTCCGCTCCAGGGCGAGCTCGAGGTACCCGCGGTTGAAGACATCGGTCAGGCCGTCGCGGACGGCCATATGTTCCTTCTCGCGCATGAGGCGGCGGTTGTCGAGGGCGATCGCGGCGTGGATCGCGAGCGTGCGCACCACGGCGCGCTCCTCGTCGCCGCACGGGCGCGCATCCGCGAAGAGGAGCGCCAGCACGCCGTACGCGGCACGGTGGCTCTGGAGCGGGGCGACCATCACGGCGCGCCACGGCCCGTCAGGCGGCCGCCAAGCCGGCGTGGGCGTCTGGTCGCCGGCCTCCGGCTCCCCGAGCCCGGCGACGACGATCTCCCCGGAGACGAGCGCGCGTCCGTAGACGGACGTCTCGAGCGGGACGACGAAGCTGTCACGGGCGCGGTCGCCGATCCCGAGGGCCTCCCGCGCGACCAGCACGTCGCCCCGCGGGACGAGGAGCGCCGCAGCGCCCGCGCCGGTCAGGCGCGCGGCCTCACCGAGGATCGTCGTCTCGAGCGCCCCGGAGTCGAGGCTCGAGTTGATGGTCGCCGCCGCCTGGA
>JBLMXT010000101.1:0-3246 GCA_050257915.1 Deltaproteobacteria bacterium | reverse complement strand
CTTCTCCACGCTCGCCTTCTCGCGCGCGGCGTCGAGCCAGGCCTCGAGGGCCGCGTACCGCCGGCTTCGCGTGAGCTCTTCGACGATGTCCCGTCTGACGCTGGAGAACGGAGCGATGCCGCCCCGCTGCAGCTCCGACACCCGGATCAGGTACCAGCCGCCGGGGCCCTCGACGGGCCCGGTCACCTCGCCGGGGCGGGCCGCGAGGACCGCCCTGCGGAGGACCTCAGGCAGGGAGGCGAGCGTGACCGTGCCCACGTCCCCGCCGGCGGCCTTGGACTCCGGGTCGGTGGAGAACTGCCGCGCGACCTCAGCGAAGGGACGGCCCTCGTCAAGGCGCCGCAGCGCGGTCTCGCCGATGCGCTCGGCTCGCACCTGGATCATCTCCAGGTGCGCCGACGCCTCGCGGCGGAACGCCGCGCGGTGCTTGTCGTAGTAGGCGCGCGCCTGGCCGCCGGTGACGGCGATCGACCCGTACTTGGCGTCCTGGACGGCCTCACGCAGCACGCCGTCGCGCAGCCCGCTGCGCAGCTGCGCGTCGGTGATGGGGACCTTGGCGAGCGCGGCGCTCAGCGCCTCCTCGCCGCCCAGCTGGCTCACCAGCTGCGCGCGCCGCGCGGCCACCTCGTCCGCGTCGACGCCGACGTCCAGACGCTCGGCCTCGCGGCGGACGAACTCGCGGCGGACCGCTTCCTCCTGCGCCCGGGCCTCGGTGTCCTCGGTCCCGCCGAGGCGGAACTCCGCGCGCAGGGCGTCGATGGCGCTCTGGCGGATGGGCCGCCCGTCGACGCGCAGCACGACGGGGTCGGGCGGCGCCGACGGAGGAGTCGCGTCGCCGCCGGCGCCGCAGGCGACGAGCACGCCGGCGCCCGTCAGCGCGATGAGCGCGCTCAGCGCGGCGAGGATGGACGTGCGGCGGAGGGTCATGTCGTCACGGAGACGCGCGCGCTCCGGCGCGCGTTCAGGGCTGCGGCTCGGGGATGACCTCGCGGTACGGCTGGTCGGAGATCGTCCGCTGCCCGCCGGGGAAGCGCGCCGGGAAGTAGCAGGCGACCTCGTGCCTCGGGCCCGCGTCGCCGGTCGTCGCCAGCAGCGGCATGGCCTCCGTGCAGATCTCCTGGGCACGCGGACAGCGGGGGTGGAACACGCAGCCGCTCGGTGGGTTGGCGGGGCTGGGCACGTCGCCCTCGAGGACGATGCGCCGCCGCGACCGCTCCGTCTGCGGGTCAGGGATGGGCACCGCCGAGAGCAGCGCCTCGGTGTACGGATGTTGCGGCATGCCGTAGAGCACGGCGCTGTCGCTGATCTCGACGATCTTGCCGAGGTACATGACGGCGACGCGGTCGGAGATGTGCTTGACGACCGAGAGGTCGTGGGAGACGAACAGGTACGTGAGCCCGAACTCGTCCTGCAGGTCCTCGAGGAGGTTGAGCACCTGGGCGCGGATGGAGACGTCGAGCGCGCTCACCGGCTCGTCGAGCACGATGAGCTTGGGGTTGAGCGCCAGGGCACGGGCGATGCCGATGCGCTGGCGCTGGCCGCCGGAGAACTCGTGCGGGTAGCGCTCCGCGTGCTCGGCGTTGAGGCCCACCGTGTCCATGAGCTCGGCGACGCGCTTCTTGCGCTCCTCCTCCGTGCCGACGTCGTGGATCTTGAGCCCTTCGCCGACGATGTCGCGGATGCGCATGCGCGGGTTGAGGGAGGCGTACGGGTCCTGGAAGACGATCTGCATGTCCTTGCGCAGCGTGTTCATCTCGCCGCGCGACGCCCTCATCACGTCGATGCCCTCGAAGGTGACACCGCCGCCCGTCGCCTCGGTGAGGCGGAGCACGGTGCGGCCGACGGTGGACTTGCCGCCGCCGCTCTCCCCCACCAGGCCCATGGTCTCGCCCTTCTCGACGTTGAAGCTGACGCCGTCGACCGCGTACACGTGCCCGGTGGTGCGCTTGAAGACGCCGGTGCGGATGGGGAAGTGCTTCTTGAGGTCGCGGACCTCGAGCAGGCTCATGACGCCTCGCCTCCCCGCGTACACGAGCGGGCCGCCGGAGGTAGACCGCTCATGCCGCGGACTCCTTGAACTGGGGCAGGTCGGCGCGGATGGCGACGCGCTCTTCGACCGGGACCCAGCAGTGCACGCCGTGCTCCGGGCCGACGGTCTCGTGCTCCGGCCAGTTGTCGCGGCACTGCTCGCGCCGGTACGGGCAGCGGGGCGTGAACGGGCACCCGGCGGGCAGCGTGATGAGGTTCGGCGGCTGGCCCTTGATCGGCGTGAGCCGCGTCTTCTCCGACTCGTCGAGCCGCGGCAGCGAGGCCAGCAGGCCCCACGTGTACGGGTGGTGGGCGTTGTAGAAGATCTCGTCCACGGGCCCGTATTCGACCGTGCGGCCTCCGTACATGACCATGACCTTGTCCGAGATCTCGGCGATGACGCCGAGGTCGTGGGTGATGAGGATGACGCCGGACTCGTACTGCGCCTGCATCTCACGCATGACGTCGATGATCTGCGCCTGGATGGTCACGTCGAGCGCCGTCGTGGGCTCGTCGGCGATCAGGACGTCGGGGTTGCAGCTGATCGCCATGGCGATCATCGCGCGCTGGCGCATGCCGCCGGAGAACTCGAACGGGTACTGGTCGATGCGCTTGTCCGCGTCGGGGATGCCCACGCGGGCCAGCAGGGCGGCCGCCATGCGCAGGGCCTCGCTCTTCCCCTTGTCCTGGTGGAGCATGATCGCCTCGGCGATCTGCTTGCCCACCTTCATGACGGGGTTCAGGCTCGTCATCGGGTCTTGGAAGATCATCGCGATGTCGTTGCCGCGGACGGCCCGCATCTCCGCGTCGTTGATGGTGCGCAGGTCCTTGTCGCCGAGCATGAGCGACCCCTCGACCACCTTGCCCGGCGGGTCGGGGATGAGGCGCATCAGGGACATGGCGGCCACGGTCTTGCCGGAGCCGGACTCGCCGACGATGCCGATGGTCTCGCCGCGGTCCAGCGTGAAGCTCACGCCGTTGACCGCCTTCACGACGCCGGCATGCGTGAAGAAGTGCGTAGAGAGGTCCTTGACCGTGAGAAGGCGTTCCGCCATGCCTATTCCTTGAGTTTCGGGTCGGTGGCGTCGCGCAGGCCGTTGCCGAACGAGATGAAGCCGAACACGGTCGTCACCAGGGCGATGCTGGGGAACAGCAGCCACCACCAGTTGCCGCCGGCCAGGTAGTTGACCGCGTCGGAGATCATGAGGCCCCACGACG
>JBLMXT010000100.1:0-6075 GCA_050257915.1 Deltaproteobacteria bacterium | reverse complement strand
GTCTCCTGCACGAGGGTGCGGCTGACGAGCGTCGGGACGCCGGAGACCTCTTCGTCGAAGGCGGTGTCGCCGGCCATGTAGGCCTCGTAGGCCCGGGCCAGCCGCGCCTTCGGCAGGCCGTCGTGCAGGCGCATCATGGAGAGCTCGAAGAACCCCACCACGGGCGGCGCGAGCAGGTACGTCGTCGTGCCGGTCCGCGCGTCGGGCAGGTCGAGGACGAGGCCCTTGCCGGCCATCGCGTCGAGGCGGGCGCGCAGAGCGCCCGCGCCCAGGCCGGTGCGCCGGGCAAGGTCGGCGACGGTGGTGGGAACGACCGGCAGGAGGGCAGCCAGGGCGGCGTCGTCGGGAGAGAAGAGCGTCTCGAGGATCTCGCGCCAGGCCTGCCGCGCAGCCGGATCCCGCGGCTCGACCATGGCGACGGGCCCTCGCTGCAGTCGCTTCGCAAGGTCTCGATGAGCGCCCCCCAGACCCGGTGCGTGTCCCACGACTCCTAGTCCGTCCGCCGCGAGGCCCTTCGGGCCGGCGGCCGCTCAATAACTCTTCCGTGCATTAGTCCACGTCGGGCAGGTACTCGGCCTCGCCCGGCACAGCAGGGGCGCCGACGATCAGGACGACCGCCTCCGCGTCGCTCTCGTTCCTGAGCTGCAGGGCGGTCCCCGTCTCGACGACCGCGACCGAACCGCGGGGGAGCTCGACCAGCTCGGGCGGGTCGCCGAGCAGGAGTGTCGCGGCGCCCTCGAGGACGACGAACATCTCCTCCTGGACGCGCTCGAGGTGGCGCGTGCCGCGCGCGCCGGCCGGCAGGCGCCAGATGTTGGCACGCATCTCGTGCAGAGCCTCGGAGAGCGACGCGCGGCCGCGCCGCAGGTCACCGCGCTGCGGCGGCTCGAACGCGCGCTCCTCGGGGCGGAAGACCGTGTAGCCCATGGTGGCAAGCTAGCCGACCAGGCCGGGAGGTGCAAGGCTCGACGCCTGACGCATGACGCGGTCCGCGGTCCTCTGCGCGGATGACAAACGCTTGAACTCCCCGGTGCCCGGGCGTAGACGGTGTTCACACGACTCTTGAGACGTACTGCTTGAGACACGCCTCGGGGAGGCGACGAGGGAGGAGGGGCCCATGAGACGCAGACCAGTGTTGGCAGTGGTCCTTTGTCTGGGCGTGATCGCTCTGCTCGGAGTCGGCGCCTCGCCCGCGGCGGCGGCGACCTGTGTGGACTGTCATGCGGTGCCGCCCGACGGCCCACCGGCTCCCCACGGCGTCCTCGTGGCCGCCGTCACCGACTGCGTCACTTGCCACCGCGGCATGAGCCCGCATCCGGCGTCACAGAGGATCCCGGGTCTGTCACTCAGGGGGAAGCCGTCCGCCACCGGGCTCGTGCTGACGGGCAAGCTCTGGCAGCCGGGCGTGGTCAGCTTCATCGACGGCCCCAACGGGTCCTACATGTTGAAGGTCGGGCTCCCCGACGTCACCGTCTACCTGCAGCAGCGGCTCTGGGCCGACACCGAGTTCACAGACCTGACTCAGGTCACCACCGATGCCGGAGTGTTCAACGAAGGTGCGTACAGCTACACGGTGCCGTCCCCGGTGCCGTTCGCGGCCTACCGCGCCATCTCCCGGGGCACGGTCCTCACGCCGGACCTCGGATCGAGCAGCATCTGGCGGCCGGCGGCGGCCGTCCTTTTGCCGAAGCCGAGGCTGACGCTCAAGCTGATCGGCCTCACCAACGGGTCGATCGCTCTCGGACGGAAGCTCAAGGTGAGCGGCACGGTGGCGCCCATCGATCTTGCCGGCCAGGACGTCTTCGTGAAGTGGCAGAAGAAGGTGGGCCGCACGTGGGCGGATGTCAGGGACCACTTCGAGACGATCGGCGCCACCGGCACCTACAGCTGGACGTTCACGGTGAGGAAGCGCGGTCTCTTCCGCATCCGCGCCAGGATCGAGGCGACGCCAGACACCGCCGACGTCGCGACAACCTGGCGCCGATTCACGGTGAAGTAGCCTGGATCAGGGGACAACGGAGGCGACCAGCCGACAGCCGAGGGGCCGCCCCTTGTGGGCTGCAATTCGTGAGACGCAGCCAAGTCGGGCTTCCGGCCTCAGACCCGCCGCACGCCGTCGCTCCGCGATGCCCTATAGGGCCGTCGCCGTCGTCTTCTCTGACCCAGCGGCCGCCCGTCCCGCCTTCCCCGCCTCAGCGGGCCGCCGCTGCATCCGCCGCATCCCGAACAGGAACCTGGTGACCGACCAGCGCCGCACGCCCTCGTAGAGCGCGAACGTGCCGAGCACCGAGAGCGCCAGAAGCGCCAGCCACTGCAGAGGCTGCCACACAGCCCAGCCGACGAGGTAGAAGGCGAAGACCACGATCACCGTCTGGTGCAGCACGTAGACGGGGTACGACCCCTCGGCCAGGTACGCGAGGGCGGGTGAGGCGCGGTCGAGGTAGCGCTTGCCGCATCCAAGCAGCCCCACGATGATGAGCCAGCCGCCGAGACCCGCCGCATACATCACCGGGACGACCTCGCGGATGTCGGCGGTATCACTGTCTATGACGTCGGCCTTCGCCACGTAGACCAGCGCCAGCGGGATCCCGATCGTCAGAGCGTGCCAGCGGTACCGCACGGCCGACTTGATGAACTGCGCGTCGGACACGGTGAGGTAGCCGAGCACGAAGAACACCAGGTAGAAGGCGGTGGTGTGGTCGGTGAGGGGATCGGGCAGGACAAACCCGGCCGCCATGACGAACGGCACGAGCAGCCACCAGGCTGGGCGAGCCAGACGGCGAGAGATGGTACGCACGACGGCGCCGCCTCGCTCGCTCCGTCCCCACACCAGCAGCGGCAGCACCACGAGGGAGATGATGAACAGCACCTCGATGAACCACAGGTGCCCGGTGCCCCAGCCGCCGTAGTAGTCGCCGGCGGGGTTCATTATGAGGAAGTCGCCGCTCGTCAGGTAGCTCCAGTACGACTGCTGCGAGCCGGAGTTGAAACGAGCCCCGTACCACGTCTGTGGCGGGACCAGCAAGAAGACGCCGAAGACGAACGGCACGGCCAGCCGCATGACCCTCTCCCAGAGATACTGTCGCGAGCTGCGCCTGCCGAGCGCGAAGTAGGTAGAGGCGCCGGCCAGCAGGAAGAGCAGCGGCATGTGCCAGAGGCTGATGAACTCGGTCACGGCGTTGACCGCGACCGAGGGATGAGAGCCCTTCACGTAGAAGGCCTCGCCGGCGTTGTACACGCGCAACGTGTGGAACGGGAAGAGCAACAACACGGCGAGCACGCGCAGCCAATCGATGTAGTGTTGACGGGCGAACGACCGCTCGAGGGCGGGTCCATCGAGCGACTGCGCCTGCCCCTCAACCGTACCCGCGCTCATGGCTCCCCTCCAGATCGCGGCCCTCCTCGCAATCTAGTCGAGTTGGGGCCCGAGGAACAGTGTTTGGGCGTGCCTGGAGGCGAACGGAGAAGGCGCCGGAGGCCTACCGCGCACCGGCACAAACAGTCCCGTTCCCAGTCCCGTCCTGTTCGCAGCGCGCGCCGGGGCGCGCCGCCAGGTTCACGTCGGCGCGGACATCCGCAGGGCTGCGCTCCGCACCTGATACGAGCGAGTGGCGGCGGCGGCAGCGATGGCCCAGAGGAACCAGCTGCCGTAGAAGAGGCCGAACACCCAGCCGTACATGGCGCCGAAGTCCGCATCGCCGTCGATCAGCCCGCTGACCAGCGACCAGCAAGCGATCGGGCCGATCATGGCCACAACGACCGTGGCGGACCAGCCTGCGGCCAGCAACAACCGTCGCGGCAGCCAGCGCGGCGTCAGCACCAGGAGCAAGGACAGGGCGGCGGCCAGCAGCCAGGGGACGGCGGGCAACCACAGCGCGAACGAACCGGCCAGGCCATCCGCTCCCGGCCACCGAAGTCCGAAGCTCCCGCCCACCGCCCACCAGGTCTTGAGGACCGGGTAGGGCAGCGCGAGCGCGAGCGCCGCGTAGCCGTACCAGCAGTCCGCCCGCGAGAGGGCGGCCGGGCGCGTCAGGGCGAGATGGCCGAGCACCAGGAGGGCGGCGAGGGCCAGCGCCCGGGTCGCCAGCCCGGGCCAGTCGACGCCGGGCGGCATGAGACCCGGGGCGACGAGGCTCACGACACGGAGCAGGTCGATCGGCAGCCCGCTGGCCGTCCACAGCAGCAGGAACAGACCGCTCCAGGTCAGCGCGCCGTCCAGGCGCGGCCACCGGGCGGGTCCGCGCAGTCGCACAACGACTCCGGCCGCGGCCATCCCGGCCGCGGCCAGAACGAGCCAATCCGGGGCGAAGGAGTCGGCGTAGGCCGGCGGTTCAGGGAGAGCCAGGCCCACCACTCCGGCCACGAACAGCGTGGCGCACAGGACCAGTGCGATCCGTGTCTCGAAGCGCGGGTGGATGGTCCGCCACCTCATGGTCCCTCCTAGGCGGCGGCTGCTATCTCGGACGGGGTGGCGAGCCGGGGGGTGAAAGCAGCCGTTGCCGGACGGGCGCGGGGCACGTGCCGCTCCATGCGCAGCGTCGTGCCGCGTCCGTCCGAGAGGATCTCGAAGTCGTCCATTAGGTTGCGGATCAGGAAGAGCCCGCGTCCGTGCTCGCCCATCAGGTCGGGCTCGGCGTCGGTGTCGATCTGCGAGGGGTCGAACCCTGGACCCCCATCGCTCACTTCAAGCGTGAACAGGTCGTCGCGCAGGTCGGCGAAGACGCCCACGGGGCTGCCCGCGGAGTGCGCGACGGCGTTGATGAGCGCTTCGTTTGCGCAGAGCACGATCGTTCGCGAGGCTCCATCGTCGATGCCGCTCGCGGTCAGATAGGCACTGAGCGTCTCGCGCAGCACGGCAGCCGATGACGGCCGACCCGCGAACCAGCGCCGGAACGCGCCGGCAAGCCGCCGCTGCGGGCGGGTGTCGTCGCAGGTGACCCTCTCGGCCATGAGACCAAGGGTATTGCCCCGCGTGGCCGTCACCGTGGCCGTCCTGTGGCGCGGGGTGCGATCGACAGTGGTCTCGAGCTTCCCTCTGACTGCCGTGGTCTTCATCGTCACCAGCCTCCGATGCTCCCCGGATCGCCGATATGGTCGTGATCCCAGTGTGGCTCCGGGGCAAGCCGAACGCGCCCGCCATCAGGGGAGAATCTGACCTGCCGATACGGAGAGTCTTGGCCCTGCCCAGATGGGCAGTGGGAGCCGGTGTAGCGGCCGTGACTGCGCCGTCGACTGCTGCAGCCAGAAGAGGCCGTCTCAGGACGCCGGCGCTCCCTTCTTCCCGCGGTCATTGCCAAGGGGGACCCGTCGTCTGGCATCCGGAAACCGCGACTCGACACCCGGGAGGCTCGACGGAGACCGCGGATCTCGCAGGAGAATGACGCCGAGCGCGGCCGCCAGGATCAGGCCCGGGACCGTCCACGGACACAGCGGGGCGACGATCAGAAGAAGGATGATGCCGCCGGCCAGTCCCACGCTTCCCCACCGACCGCCCTTCACCATCATCAGCCCGATCGCGACCCCGTAGCTGGCGAAGAGCAGGCTGAAGATCGCAGGAGCTCTGGCGACCACACGCTCCAGGACCCACCAGGGGGAAAGCAATGGCGCAGTCGAGTCGAGGTCCAGGAACCCGTCGGGGGAAGCCAGGACGAACACGGCCTCGACGCCGACGGCCATGGTGATGAAGAAGAGACCGAGGACAAGGCGTCCGGCTGCCGGGCGCCAGAGCGCAAGCCCCAGAGCGACCAGGCAGATGGCCGCCCAGATGATGGTCTGCTGCGCCATGGCCATGTCTCCTCCTCGGCGCTGTCTCGAGGACCGGTGGTCACCGTCGAAGACGATCCACGGTCCTCCGTGACAGAGCCGCGCTCCAACCATAGACAGCAGGCTACGGCACGGTCGGCCCGGCCGCGCCCGTCATGAGGGCAGTCTTCAGACTGGCCACCTGACCAGCTTGCCCGCCGCCGAGTCAGGATCCGGGCCCGTCCTGCGCAGCAGCCTTCAGGGCGACAGGGCGGAGCTCGGGCCGTGCGAGGGCTGTGGGTGCCAAACGGCCCGCACGCGCGTGCCCTCCCC
>JBLMXT010000099.1:0-6157 GCA_050257915.1 Deltaproteobacteria bacterium | reverse complement strand
CCTCCGCGGCTACGTGCAGCTCAACCAGGGTACGGACGCGAGCGGGCGCAACACCGTGCGGCCGGCCGGTATCCACTACCTGGGGCCGCTGATCCGCGCCCGCCGGGGACGCCCGGTGCGCATAAAGTTCGTGAACCAACTGCCGGCCGGGGCGGCCGGCGACCTCTTCCTGCCCGTAGACACCACGACCACGGGGACCGGGACGGGCCCGGAGGGCGGCGAGGCCGTCTATCCGCAGAACCGCGCCTCGCTGCACCTGCACGGCGGGCTCACCCCGTGGATCAGCGGCGGCTCGCAGTACCAGTGGATCACGCCGGCAGCCGAGAAGAGCCCCTACCGCTCCGGCCCCAGCCTGGTCAACGTGCCCGACATGTGGTTCGACGCCCGGGGTGAGCCGGTCGCCGAGGGCACGCCGGGAGCCAGCAACGACCCGGGTCCGGGCGCGACCACGCTCTACTTCCCCAACGACCAGAGCGCCCGCTTCCTCTACCTGCACGACGACACCTACGGCCTGACGCGCCTCGGCGTCTACGCGGGCGAGGCGGCGCCGTACCTCGTCGGCGACGAGGTCGAGGACGAGTTGGTGGAAGCCGGGACCGTCCCGGCCGAGGAGTTGCCGCTCATCATCGAGGACAAGACCTTCGTCCCCGAGGCGGAACGGCTGCGGACGACCGACCCCACCTGGGACATCGCCCGGTGGGGCGGCCTCGGCGCCCTCTGGTATCCGCACGTCTACATGCCCAACCAGAACGGCGTGGGCGAGGAGGGCGCCGTCAGCGACCAGCCAACCATCAACGCCATGGGACGCTGGGACTACCTCCCCTGGTACTGGACCGGCTACACGGGGACGGAGAACGGCCCGGTCGCCAACCCGCTCTACGGGACGGTCCCCTCGCAACCCGAGGAGAACCCCGGCACGCCCAGCCCCTCCGTGGTGCCCACTGCCTTCCACGACACCATGCTGGTCAACGGGACCGCCTACCCGTATCTGGAGGTCGAGCGCAAGGCTTACCGGCTGCGCATCCTCAACGCCTGCGGCGACCGCCAGCTGAACCTGCAGCTCTACTACGCCACGTCCAACGAGATCGACGAGACCGCCGCGGACGGCTCCCCCGCGCTGCAGACCGCCTCGGGCGACGTGACCATGCTGCCGGCACAGCCGTCGAGCAGCGGCGGCTGGCCCGCGCGCTGGCCGACGGACACCCGCGTGGGAGGGGTGCCGGACCCCAAGACCGCCGGGCCGGCGATGATCCAGATCGCCAACGACGGCGGCCTCCTGCCCCGGGCGGTGACGCACAAGCCCACGCCCGTCGGCCTCGAGAACCGGCTCCCCACCGACCAGGAGGCGTCGATGGGCGAGTACGCGTCCATCATCGCCGTCACGACCAAGGCGCTCTATCTGGCGCCGGGCGAGCGCGCCGACGTCATCGTGGACTTCTCCAAGGTCCCGGCCGGCTCCAAGCTGATCCTGTACAACGACGCGCCGGCCCCGGCCCCCAACGGCGACGGCCGTGTCGACTACTACACCGGCGACCGCGACAAGACGGCGATCGGCGGCGCCCCGGCCACCCAGGCCGGGTACGGCCCCAACACTCGCACGGTCATGCAGTTCCAGGTGGACGGACCGGCCGCGCCGCCGTTCGACGTGGAGCGGCTGCAGCAGGTGCTCCCGGCCGCGTACGCGGCGGCGCAGGACCCCGTCCTGGTGCCGACGGCCTCGTACCGGGACGTCTACGGCGAGGCCCTCGTGCCCGACGCGGACGGGCAGGACCCGGCGGTGCCGGACGTCCCGGAGGAGGAGTCCGGCACCCTGACCTTCACGCCCCTGACGCGGTCCTACCGGCTCACTCTCCCCGTCCAGGGCAAGATGGTGAGCGACCTCTTCGACCCGCTGTTCGGCCGCAAGACCGGCACGCTCGGCGTGGACGCTCCGCTCTCGGCGATCGGCATCAGGACCGCCGTGCCCTACTCGGCCATCGACCCCGCCACCGAGTACCTCGCGCTGGATCGGGAGGCGACCGCGCCGCAGATCGGCGACGCCACGCAGATCTGGCGCGTCACGCACGACGGCACGCTCTCGCACAGCGTGACGTTCACCGGCTTCGACGTGCAGGTGCTGGCGCGCGCGCGGCGCGAGGGCGAGACGCGCGCGCCCGACCCGGCCGAGCTCGGCTGGAAGGACACGCTGCGCGTCGATCCCCTGGAGTCGGTGCTGATCGCGATGCGGCCCGTGCTGCCGGACCTGCCGTTCAAGCTGCCGGCCAGCTCGCGCGCCTTGGACATCACGCTGCCGCTCGGCGCCGAGGGCGCGTTCACGCAGCTGGACCCCGTCACCGCGGCGCCGCTGGCGCGTCCGGTCGTCAACGCGCCGGCGGAGCTCAGCTTCGAAGCGTGCTGGGGTATCCACCTGCAGGGCGGCGAGGAGAGCCACACGGTCCGGCCGCTGGTCCTGCAGGGGACGACCACGGCGCCGTCGGGCCTGACGGCGGCTGTGACCGGACCAGCCGTGGAGCTCGCGTGGACGGCGCCGCTGTTCCCGCCGCCCGTGACCGGGTACGTGGTGGAACGGGCGGCCGACGAAGACTTCGCCGAGGACGTGCAGGCGTTCGCCGTCGCCGGAGACGCGACGACGTACACCGACGCGACCGCGCAGAGCGGGACGACGTACTTCTACCGCGTGCGCACGGAGTCCGCCGCCGGCTGGTCGGCGTGGTCGGCGGCGGCCGAGGTGAGCGTGCCCTGACCGGGCGGGCGGAGGACGGGTGAACCTACCAGAGGTGCTCATGGGCGTGGCGGCGGGGATCGCCATCCTCGCGGCCCTGACGCACGGCCTCGTCGGCTTCAGCCGGCGGCCGCCCGACCGCGCGGGCATCGCCTTCGCGGTCGCGGCGGCGGCGGCGGCCGCGGGCGCCCTCTCCGTGCTCGCCCTGTACACGATCCACGACATCGACCTGCACATCGCCGTCATGAAGTGGGCGTACTTCCCGGCGACGGTCGTGTGGACGGCGGCGGTCGTCTGGTTCGTCGCCTTCGTCGCCGACGTGCGGCCGATGCGCTTTCTGCTCGCGCTGACGGCCGGCTTCGCCTTCACGCTGGTCGTCAACTTCATCCTGCCCCGCGGGATCCTGCACGAGCAGAAGGGGGGGCTCGAGGAGATGGACGCGATGGGCGGCTCCGTCATGGTCATGACCCAGTCGTCGCCGCACGTCCTCCAGAACGTGACCGACGCGCTGACGCTCATCTCCTTCGCGTTCCTGTGCTACGCGGTCTACCGCGTGTCCCGCCGGCCCTCGCAGACGCGCGCCCGCTACCTGGGGCTCATGACCGCGCTCCTCGCCGTGGCGACGCTGTTCGACGCGGTCATCGAGCACCGGGTGGTCATCACCTTCAACACCCTGTACCTCTCGCAGGTCAGCTTCGCGGCGGTCATCATCGCCGGGAGCCTCGTCCTGCGGCGGGAGTCGCTCCGCGTGGAGATGGAGCTGCAGCTGTACCGTACGCGCATGGACGAGCTGGTCGAGGCGCGCGTCCGCGAGCTCGACGAGGCCCACGAGCGTCTGGCCGAGGAGTCGCGCGAGCGGCGCGCCACCGAGGAGGTGCTGCGCCGCAGGGTCGAGGAGCTCGACGTCCTCACGCGCATGGCGCAGATCCTCGCCGGGCGCACCACGCTCGGTCAGGCGCTGGACGAGGCGACGAGCGCGACCTCCGGCGTCTTCAAGGCCCGCTACGTGCGCGTGCGACTCCTGACCGATGGAGAGGCCGCGCTGGAGGCGGCCGCCTGCCTCGACGCGGACGCGCAGCCGACGGCCGGCGACGGGCGCGCGGCCGGCCGCGACCGGACCCGGGCGCTCAGCGACCTGGACCTGGCCGTCACCGACACGGTGATGGGCGACTGCGAGATGGTCGCCGACGACGTGGCCGACTGGCCGGGCCTGCCCGAGGACGTCCGCCGGCAGGCTCAGGCCGACGGCGTGGGGCCGGTCCTGGCCGAGCCTTTGGTGGCGTCCTCAGGCCCGGCGGGGGCGCTGATCATCGCCCGGGACGCCGGCGCCAGCCCCTTCACGGAAGAGGAGCGCCAGCTGGCGCGCACGATCGGCGAAGCACTCGCGGCGGTGATCGAGATCGACCGGCTCTACCGCCGGGCGACCAAAGAGGCGGCCGAGGAGGAGCGCCAGGCGCTGGCGCGCGACCTGCACGACGCGGTGACGCAGAGCATCTACAGCGCCACCCTGATCGCCGAGGCGCTGCCGGCCGTGTGGGAGCGGGACCCGGCCGAGGGCGCGCACAACCTCGAGCGCCTGCGTCGGCTCGTCCGCGCCGCCATGGCCGAGATGCGCACGCTGCTCTTCGAGCTCCGTCCCGCCGCCCTCGAGTCGGCGCCGCTCGCCGCGCTGCTCGAGCGCCTCGGTGACGCCCTCGGGGGTCAGACGCAGATCACGGTGGACATCGAGGCCGACGAGGCCGTCTCTCTGCCACCGGACGTCAAGATCGTCTTCTACCGCGTCGCCCAGGAGGCGTTCAGCAACATCGCGAAGCACGCGCGTGCCTCCAGCGTCACCGCGCGCGTGACGGCCGTCGACGGCGGCGCCGCCCTCACGGTCGCCGATGACGGCCGCGGGTTCGACCCGGAGGAGATCGTCGGCGGCATGGGGCTCAGCATCATGAGCGAGCGCCTGCAGCGCATCGCCGGCACGCTCGAGGTGGAGACCAGCCCGGGCGAGGGGACGACCATCCACGCGACGTGGACGCTGCCTGCTTACGACCGCGCCACACCGGAAAGAATGGGTGCGTGAGCGAGAACGACGAAATCCGTGTGCTCATCGTCGACGACCACCAGATGGTGCGCGAGGGCCTCAAGGTGCTCCTCTCCACGTACGCCGACATCGAGGTGGTCGGGGAGGCGGCCAACGGGCTCGAGGCCCAGGAACAGTGCCGGCTGCTCGACCCGGACGTGGTGCTCATGGACGTGCGCATGCCGGTGATGGACGGCGCCGAGGCCACGACCGGGATCATGGCCGAGTGTCCGAGCGTCCGCGTCATCGCCCTCACGAGCTACATCGACCAGGAGTCCGTGGAGAAGACACTCGACGCCGGGGCGATCAGCTACCTGCTAAAGGACGCGCGCCCCGAGGCGCTCACCCAGGCCATCCGGGACGCCGTCGACGGGCGGGGCACGATCGACAGCGGCGTCATGCGCGCGCTCATGGACCGCCGCCACGACAACGTGGGCCAGGACCTCACCGCCCGCGAGCGCGAGGTGCTCGCACTGCTCGCGGGCGGGCTCAGCAACAAGGAGATCGCGGAGCGGCTCATCCTGAGCGTGGGCACCGTCCGTCTCCACGTCAGCAACATCCTCGCCAAGCTCGGCGCCCCCAACCGCACCACGGCCGCCGCGATCGCGATGAAGCACGGGCTCACCTGAGTCAAACGTGCTCCCGGCGTCTATGACACTCGTCAGGGGGCAGACAGGCCGTATGCCCGAGGCGCGCGCCATCCCTGACGCGGGATGATGCGCGAGGAGGCGCCCGAACGAGCATCCCGAGCGAAAGGAGGGGGGTATGCGCGTGCTGCTCGCGACCGATCGGCCGGACCTCGGCCACGCCCTTTCCCTCTTCCTCGCCGAGCGCCGCATCCAGGTCGTCGAGATCGTCGACGACACGGGCCGCGTCATGGACAAGGTCGCCACGTCGGGACCGGACGTCGTCGTCGTCGACTGGGGCCTCGGCGAGGCGGTGTCGAGCCGGATGGTCGCGGACCTCATGGACGGTGACGACCCGACCCCGGTGATCGTCCTGACGACCGCCAAGGACCGGATGCGAGCGAGCGCGTGCGGCGCGGCGGCCTACGCGACGTTCGGCGACACGCCGGACTCGCTCGTGGCCGCGCTGCGCGAGGTGAGCCCGGACCCGTCCGCCGGCGCCGGTCCGCGCACGGACTGATCGCGGGCGGCGGCGATCTCGAGCACCACCACTGTGCGGCCGGGTCGCGTGGACAGCAGCACCCGCTCGCAGAGCTGCAGCATGATGGTGAAGCCCATGCCGAGGCTCGCCGCCGTGGAAAAGCCGGGCACGAGCGTCGCCCGCGGCAGGGTCCTGAAGTCGATCCCCGGGCCTTCGTCGGTGATCGCGACCTGCAGGCTCTCGCCGCGGCAGAAGGC
>JBLMXT010000098.1:0-6987 GCA_050257915.1 Deltaproteobacteria bacterium | reverse complement strand
GGCCGGCCTGGAGCGCGACCTCACGGCCATCGAGATCGTGCAGCTGCTCGTGCGTTTCGCCGATCGCATCGGCGCCCAGCTCATCGCTACCGGCGTGCGCGACCGCGAGCAGCAGCACCTGCTGGCCCGCAACGGAGTCGAGCTGTTCTGCGGAGAGGCGTTCGCCCGCGCCGACACGCGACCGCCGCGGGTGACGTTCCCGGAGTGAAGCGGCCGCGCGCCGCCGCGCCGGCGCGGAGCGCCGCTAGGCGCTCAGGCTCGCCGGCAGGGCGCGCTCGCCCGAGACCCCGGTGAAGATGGTGACGCGGTTGCGGCCGCGCCGCTTGCTCTCGTAGAGCGCGGCGTCCGCCGACTCGATCAGCCCCGCCTCGTCGGCCGCCCCCGCGGGGTAGGTCGCGATGCCGGCCGAGACCGTGGCGCACACGCGCTCCCCTCCGCGCACCTCCACGGTCACGGTCTCCACGGCGCGGCGCAGCCGCTCGGCCAGCTCGTACCCCTGGGACTCGTCGCCGCGGATGAGCACTGCGAACTCCTCGCCGCCGTAGCGCGCCGCGACGTCGGCGTCGCGCACCAGCGTGCCGATGGTGGCGCCCAGGCGGCGCAGCAGCTCGTTGCCGGCCTCGTGCCCGTGGCGGTCGTTGAACTGCTTGAAGAGGTCGATGTCGAGCATGAGGAGGCACAGCTCGCCGCCGTAGCGGTCGATCTTGGTGACCTCGTTGTGGAGGTAGTCCACGAAGGTGCCGTAGTTGTAGAGGCTCGTCAGCCTGTCCGTGAGGGTGGAGTCGGCGAGCTCTTGCTGGGTGTCGCGGTGCCGCCGCTGGATGCGCCCCAGGAACAGGCCGGCGAGGAAGAAGAGGCCGGTGCCCAGCAGCGCCTGGCGGACGAGGTCCGGCGTGGCCGGAGCCGCGAAGCTGTAGTACAGGACGAAGAAGTTTCCGAGCCACACGGTCACGGCCAGGCTGCCGAGCTCGAAGAAGAAGACGGCCCCCAGGACGAGGGGGAAGAGGAACAGCGGCCAGAGATACCCCGGGCCGGCCAGCGCGCCCGCGGCGGAGACCGCGGCGAGGCATCCCACGAGCACCACGCCGCGCCGAAGGGTGAGCCGCCTGGGGTCGCTCACACTCGAGACGTGCGTCGGTCGTGTCACGCGGCTCCTTCTCAGCCTTGCCTCGGCTCTCCTACGACGGGCGCCGGGGCAATCCTGCCGTGCGGGCCGGGGACGCCCGTCGTCGCGGCAGGCTACGCCCAAGGCCCGCGGCCGGGCCCGGCCGACGTCAGACCGGGCTTCCGCTAGAATCGGTGCGTGACGCTGCAGATCCTCCTCACCAACGACGACGGCATCGACGCACCGGGCATCGCCGTGCTGCGGCGCGCGCTCGACGGCCTCGGCGAGGTGACGACGATCGCTCCCGACAGGAACACGAGCGCGGTGGCCCGGGGCATCACCATCGACCGCGCGCTCTCGCTGGAGCCGCGGGCCTTCGGCGGCGGCTACGACGGCCTCGCCTGCGACGGCACCCCGTCAGACTGCGTGCGCATCGCCCTGCTGGGCCTGCGCTGTCCCGTCCCCGACCTCGTCGTCTCCGGGGTCAACGCCGGCGGCAACATGGGCGCCGACGTCACCTACTCGGGCACCGTCGGCGCCGCCTTCGAGGCTGCGCTGCGCGGCCACCCCGCGATCGCGTTCTCCGTGGAGGAGCGCGCGCCCGGCTGGCTGGACGAGGCCGAGCCCGTGCTGCGCGCGATGGTCGGGCACGTCGTCGACCGCGGCCTGCCGCGCCACAGCATCCTCAACATCAACCTGCCGGACCGGCCGCTCGCGGCCATCACCGGCATCCGCCCGGCGCGCCTGGGCGGGGCGAGCTGCCACGACTACGTCGTCCTGAACGGCGCCGACGGCCGGCGCGAGCACTACCTGCCCTGCGAGCACCCCGCGTCCGGCGAGTGGGTCGACACCGACTTCGACGTGGTCGCCTCCGGCGCCGTGGCCGTGACCCCGCTCCGGTACGACCTGCTCGACCCCGGCCTGCTCGGCGACCTCGCCGGCTGGGACCTCGATCTGGAGCGGCTCCGTGCCAGGCTCTGACGCGGCCGGGTTCGACCCCGTGGTGTTCGACCTCGACGGCACCGTCGTCGACACCGTCGAGCTCATCGTCGAGTCGTTCCGCCACGCCACGCGGACCGTGCTGCGCCAGGAGCTGCCCGACGAGGTCATCCTGCACGGCGTCGGGCAGCCGCTCATGGCGCAGATGCGCCGGCTCTCCGCGGAGCACGCACAGGAGCTGTACGACGTCTACCGCGAGTACAACCACCGCCGCCACGACGAGCTCATCCGCGGCTACGAGGGCGTCGCCGAGGTCCTGGACGGCCTGCGCGCCGCCGGCCGTCGGCTGGGCATCGTGACCAGCAAGAGTGCGGACACCACGCAGATGGCCTTCCGCGCCGTCGGCCTGCGCGAGCACTTCGCGGTCGTCGTCACGGCGAGCGACACCGCGGAGCACAAGCCCTCGCCGGCGCCGCTCCGCCTCTGCCTGGAGCGGTTCGGGGCGCCTGCGGAGGGCGCGCTCTACGTGGGCGACAGCCCCGTGGACATCGAGGCCGGGCGCGCCGCGGGCATGGCCACGGCGGCCGTGGCCTGGGGCGTGTTCGGGCCGGAGGCGCTGCTCGCCGCCGGCCCGGACTACTGGCTGGACGAGCCGCTGGAGCTGCTCGGCCTCTGCCTGCACGGCGAGGGACGGCGCGTGAGTGGTCGCCCCGGCGCGCGGGGTACCACCAGCGGGTAGAGGGCGGTCGCGGCCGTCGACGGACGCGGAAGGGGGAGCGGTGAACGAAGCTCAGGCGGCGGTCAGGGCGGCCGAACTGCGCGAGACGATCAACCGGCACGCGCACCTCTACTACGTCCTCGACAGTCCTGAGATCGACGACGCCGCTTACGACGCCCTCTACCGCGAGTTGCAGGCACTCGAGGAGGAGCACCCGGACCTGCGCACGCCGGACTCGCCGACGCGGCGCGTGGGCGCGGCGCCGCTCGAGGCGTTCACGCAGGTCCGTCACCTCGAGCCGATGCTCTCGCTGGCCAACGCGCGCGACGAAGAGGAACTGCTCGCCTGGGACCAGCGCAACCGGCGGCTGCTGGAGGCGCGGGGGCTCGGCGACGCGCCGCTGCGCTACGTCGTCGAGCCCAAGATCGACGGCCTCGCTGTCTCGCTGACGTACCGCGAGGGAGTGCTCGGCGTCGGCGCCACCCGCGGGAACGGCGAGGTCGGGGAGGACGTCACCGCGAACCTGCGCACCATCGGCTCGGTGCCGCTCCGGCTGCTCCTTGACGACCCGCCGCCGGTGGTGGAGGTGCGCGGCGAGGTCTACCTGCCGCTCGCCGCGTTCGCCCGTCTGAACGCGCAGCGCACCGCCGACGGGCTCCCGGCGTTCGTCAATCCGCGCAACTCGGCCGCGGGGTCGATCCGCCAACTGGACCCCAGGCTCGCGGCTGCGCGGCCGCTGGACGTCTGGTGCTACGCGGTCGGCTACTCCGAGGGGCTCGAGCTGGACGACCATCACAGCGCCATCGCGTGGCTGCGTGCCGCCGGCTTCAGGGTCAACCCGCACATCGTGACCGTCGACGGCATCGGGGAGGCCGCGGCCGCGTGCCGCGCCTGGGAGGAGCGCCGCGGCGACCTCGACTACGACATCGACGGCGCCGTGGTCAAGGTGGACGCGTTCGTGCTGCAGCGCGCGCTCGGCAGCGTCGCCCACGACCCACGCTGGGCGATCGCGTTCAAGTTCGCGCCGACGACGGTCACCACGCGGCTGCACCGCATCGAGGTCAACGTCGGAAGGACGGGCGTGCTCACGCCGTTCGCCGTGCTCGAGCCCGTGTTCGTCGGCGGCGTCACCGTGGAGCGCGCGACCCTGCACAACGAGGACGACATCCGCCGCAAGGACATCCGGCCCGGCGACGACGTGATCGTGCAGCGTGCCGGCGACGTGATCCCCCAGGTCGTGGGCCCGGTGACGGCGGGGGAGGCCGAGGACGCCGAGGGCCGGCGCGTGGGTCGCGAGCAGCGGCACGCTGCCCTGGCGGAGTGGGCCATGCCGCGCACCTGCCCGGCCTGCGGCTCGGAGACCGTGCGCGAGACCGGTGAGGTGGCCGTGCGCTGCCCCAACCGCTCGTGCCCCGCCCAGCTCGTCGAGAGCATCAAGCACTTCGTGAGCAAGGGCGCCATGGACATCGACGGCATCGGCGAGGAGACGGTGGCGCTGCTCCACGGCCAGGGGTTGATCGAGAACGTCGCCGACCTGTACGGCCTCGTGCGCGCGCACTTCGTGCGGCTCGAGGCCGGCAAGGTCGTCGCCCTGCCCGGGTTCGGCGGCAAGGTGCGCAAGGGCGGCGACGGCGCGCCCGAGCTCGTCGAGGCCAGGCGCGCCGACAAGGTGCTCGCCGCCCTCGAGCAGTCCAAGGAGCGACCGTTCGCGCGCGTGCTGTACGCGCTGGGCATCCGCCATGTGGGCTCGGTCACCGCCCAGGCGCTGGTGGAGCGCTATCCCAGCATGGACGCGCTCCTCGCCGCGGGAGCCGCCGACCTCGCCGAGATCCCCGGCATCGGCGGGGTGGTCGCCGAGGCGGTGGAGCAGTTCCTCGGCGACGAGCACAACCGCGAGACCATCGAGAAACTGCGCGCGGCCGGCGTCCGCCTCGTGGAGGATGACCCGGTGCGGGCGCAAGGCCCGCTCACAGGGCTGACGTTCGTGCTCACCGGTAAGCTGCCGACCCTCACGCGCGGCCAGGCGCAGGCGCTGATCGAGGCCGCCGGAGGCAAGGTCAGCAGCTCCGTCAGCCGGGCGACCGACTTCGTCGTCGCCGGCGAGGAGGCGGGGTCCAAGCTCGCCAGGGCCGGCGCCCTCGGCGTGTCCGTGATCGACGAGGCCGGCCTGCTGGCGATGACCGGCGGCGAGTCCAGCGAAGCAACCTTGTTTGAGTGACTTTGTCGGGTCTAGCGTCACTTGTAGGCGTGAACCTACCTGAAACGAGTTCCTCAGGAAGGCTGGTTCGGCTGCTCGCTTCATAGCGGTTAATATTTGGTTAACCGTTGCTCAATACGTCCCTCCTAGTGTCCCTCCTGCGACGCTTCCCGTCTCCGAGAAGCCCGCTGCCAGCGCGAGTGGCTGGTACCTCCTATCTTCTTGGTTCGCCCCGGCCCCGGGCGAACCACGGCCAGAGGGCCGGCGGGGCGGCCGCCTCCGAAGCGGCCTGGCTCGCCGGCCTTCGGCCATCTTCGGCCTCTTGTCTTCACTTCATCCATCAGGGGGCCTCGTGCCGCCCCTGTAACGGCCCGGCAATCCCCACTTCGCGCGCGTTCGCGCCGCTTCACGCCGTCGCAACATTCCGTGGGCAGACTGTGGATGGCTCCTTTCGCTGGCAAGCGAAGACCCCCCACGAGGGTTTGCCCCAAAGCCCTTGTACGAGGCCCCGTTCCCCGCGGGGCCTCGCCCCCTTAAACGACCATGGTCCCGTCGAGCGCGGCAACGCGACGCCCGCCTGTCACCGTTTGGCCGGGGCCCCCGCCAACTTTGCCGAAGTATCGGCCGCTGACACCCGGCGACCTGACCTGTAGCCTCGGTTCGCGACAGCAGTGCGGCACGATGATGAAGCGCGAGGCCGCGGTCACCACGAGGCACACGGGGGAGACGATGAAGATCCCGACGCGCATGGGCGACGGCTCGCTGGTGTGGATGACGCGGGCGGAGATTGCGGCGGAGGTGGCCGCGGGAGTCGAGGCCGGCGTCAGGCGGGCGAAGGTGGAGCCGCTCGGCGACGACGCGGTCACGCACCTGGTGGACGTCTTCGCGAGCACCGCGAGGTTCAGCGCCGTCGACATCGGCGACGAGGTCGTCCTGAGCTCGGACGGGGTCGGCAGCCAGGACATGGGCTCGCGCATCAACGATCTCCAGACCTTCGAGCAGACGGTGTGCACCGACACCGTGGAGCTCTATCACCACGACTACTCCTTCAAGCCGATCAAGCCCGTGCTTCCGTTCGAGCAGGCGACCATGCGCCGGGCTCAGCTCCTGCTCACCGTCCCCGTCCAGTACGGGGCCATGCCGGACCTCGGCCGCTACACGGTCCCCGACGGCCCCGTGCCCAACTGGTCGCAGCTGTTGCCGCTGGGCCGCATCGACGAGGCGCGGGCGGCCCAGGAGGAGGCCGTGGAGCAGGCGGTGAAGGACATCGTCGCCGTCGCCGAGGGCATGTACGAGGCCGGCGCCGACGGCATCAACCTGGACACGGCGGGGGCGGCCGGCGACGCCGACTTCCTGGCCGCCCTCGAGGCCATCGCGCGCATCCGCGCGAGGCATCCCGACTGGGGCATCCAGATCGGGATGGCGAGCGAGTTCGTGCTCGGCATGCACGGCGAGCTCGAGTACGACGGCGTGCGGCTCGCCGGCCTCTGGCCCGCCGATCAGATGCGTCTGGCGGCCAGGGCGGGCGCCTCGGTCTTCGGGCCCGCCGTCAACGTCAACACCGGCAAGTCGGTCGCCTGGAACGTGGCGCGCACGTGCACCATCGTCAAGCCGTGCACCGACGCCGCCGAGATCCCCATCCACCTCAACGGAGGGATGGGGGTGGGCGGCGTCCCCATGCACGCGCTGCCGCCCGTGGACGCCGTCTCGCGCGCCTCGCGCGCGTGCGTCGACATCCTGCGGCTCGACGGCTTGTAGATCGGCGCCGGCGACGACCACAGCCAGGGGATCGGCCACGGTGTCGCGTCGGGCATGGGCGGATTGCGGACCGCCGGAGACCTGGTGGCCCGCATGCAGATGACCCGGCGGATGCGGCTCCCCGAGGCGAAGGCCTACGTGGCGGAGCGCCTCGGCGTGAGCCCGGCCGACCTCAGCGACCCCGTGGCGATGGCGGAGGTGCGTCGCGCCCGGGGGTTGGGGACGATCCCGACCGAGGACACGGCTACAGTGGACGACGCGCTGGCGATC
>JBLMXT010000097.1:0-7116 GCA_050257915.1 Deltaproteobacteria bacterium | reverse complement strand
GCTTCAAGCCGTTCCTGCCCTGGAGTCTCACGGGCATGGACCTCGACTTCATGCGCCCGCTCAAGCGCCACGCGAAGAGGCTCGGCGTGCGCTTCATCGACAAGACGTCGCTCACCGACCTCTTGACCGACGGTGGGCGCGTGGCCGGCGCCGTCGGTTTCAGCCTTCTCGACGGCTCGCCGATCGTCGTCAAGGCGCCGTCGGCGATCATCGCCACCGGTGGGCAGAGCTACCGGATCATGGGCATGTGGAGCTGCCAGCGCGGCGACGGACTCGGCATGGCCTGGCGCGCCGGCGCGCAGATGCGCAACGCCGAGTGGGGGCCGTTCGCCCAGCTCGCCGGCAGGCGCGGCAAGGAGCCGCTCATCGGCGCCGAGGACGCGCTCTACAACGCCTGGCACGAGAAGCTCTCGCCCACGTTCCGCGGTGAGCTGGAGGCCGACGTGTGCGGCATGACCAGCGCCGTGTGGTACCGGCAGATGATGGCAGGCAATGGCCCGCTGGTGACGTTCCACCCCGAGAACTGGATGCTCGCCAACACCACCGAGGACGTGGAAGGCGGCACCGTGTGGGACCGGCCCGAGGCGGTGAAGTTCTGGACGACGCTGATCAGCCGGGTGCGCTCGGCCGACGCGCCGGGTGCGTTCCTCGAGGTGTTCCCGGCCGTGCTCGGCGAGCTCTCCCCCATCCGCGTCGACCACCAGATGGCGACGACGGTGCCCGGCCTCTACGCCTGCGGCAACGCCTGCTACAACGGCTCCGGTCTGCCGGGGGCCGTGCCGGCCTCGCCCGGACGCATGCGCGGGGCGGGCCTCTACGGCGCCACCTTCATGGGCATCCGCGCCGGCGAGGCGGCGGCGTCCGCCGCTCCCGCCGCCGCCGAGGCCGACGCCGCGCAGGCCGAGGCGCTCGTGCGCGACGCCCTCGCCCCGCTCGGCCGCGACGGCGTCCCCGCCATGGACCTCGTCCGGGGCATCCAGGACGCCGTGAACCCGGTCGGGTACTCGATCTACAAGAGCGAGGAGCGCATGACCGAGGCGCTCGGCCTGGTGCTCGCCGTCAAGGAGCGCCTGCCGCAGGTGACGGCCAAGGACCCGCACTACCTGGTGGCCGCTCACGACGCGCGCAACATGGCGCTGAGCGCAGAGCTCTTCTACCGCACGGCGCTCGCGCGCAAGGAGTCGCGCGGCTGGTTCATCCGCGAGGACTACCCGGAGCGCAACGACGCCGACTGGCTGAAGTGGGTCTGCGCGGAGCCCGACGGCGACGGCATGCGCATCTGGACCGAGGATGTCCCTGTCGCCGACTACCGGTTCCAGCCGACCGGCGAGAGGAGCTGACCATGGCCGCCACGATGGAGCGCCAGCCCACGCCGCTCACTCCCGAGGAGCAGGCCAGGCCCTACGCCAGGTTCTACACGATGGAGTTCCCCGGCCCGGACCCGGAGACGGTGGCCCTGATGTCCCCGGACCGCCCGATTCCGCAGGACCAGATGCTGCCGCCGGAAGACATGAGCAGGCTGCTCGATCCCGGCAACTTCGAGACCGAGATCGGCTGGGGCATGATGGACAACGGCGCCGGCTACATCGCCATGCGCCACGAGATGCCTGGCGTGACCGTCGACATGGTCGACTGGTGGTTCGCCTGGCACCCCATAGAGGATCTGCGCTACCGCATCTGGTACCCGCCGTACCACCTCGGCGTGCACGTCGACGACTGGGCGCAGCCGCGCCTGCTGGATCCCGGCGTGCCCGTGCGCGACAAGTGCGAGAAGGTCGTCCACCACGTCACCGAAGACACGGGCATGGGCACCGAGCGCATCGACATCCACTTCCTCACGCCGGAGCAGATGGGCTTCGACATGAGCCGCTGGCACAAGCCCAACGTGGGCACGTTCGTCGGCGGGTTCGGCTGGAGCCTCAACGAGCACCAGCCCCCGGATATCCCGGCCGCGCCGGCGATCATGGTCCACTTCATCCGCGAGATGGACGGCGGCGTGGAGTGGCGCACCCGGTTCTGGATGGGCTACACGATCCTGAACGGTCACCCGGTGCCGCTACTCCCGCCCGGCATCCGCGTGCCGGAGCCGGCCGTGTTCGGGCTCGCCAACCACAACATCTACGAGTACACGCGGCTCAAGTCGCTGCTGCCGCTGGTGTACGAGGAGTTCGGCGGCACGTTCGCCTGACGCCGGTGAGATTTGAGCAGATCGCGAGGGCGGGGGTCCGCGAGGGCTCCCCCCCTCGCGGCGTCCCCGGCGGGGTCAGGCCTTGGCCGGCGGCGGGGCGGGCAGCGGCCGCTGGCTCACCTCGTCGAGCAGCAGCTCGACCTGCGCCAGCCGGCCGCTGATGTCCAGCCGGCCGTCGAGCACGGCCTCGAGGGCGAGGTACAGCACGAGGTGCGTCTGCATGGCGTCGCGCAGGTCGTACTCGTCGTCCCACGCGACCCGCATGAGCATGCGCTCGAAGGCGCCCTGCAGGCCCATCGCCGCGAGCTCCTCCGAGCGGATGGGCACCGCCGCATCGGGGTCGTGGACGGCGGCGAGATCGGCTCTCGCGCGTTCCGTGATGACCCGATACGTCTCCTGCACCACCTCCTGAAGCTCGCCGTTCTCGTGCACGGAGGCGGCCTGCGCCAGCGCCTGGAGGTCCGGGCCGAAGGCCTGGATGGCGGCGCTCGCCCGCATGCGCCAGATGAGGCGGGCTGCGGGATCGGTCTCCTCCTCCACATGGGGCTCGACGTCCTCCGCCAGCCAGTCCGCGTAGACGTGGTAGCACGCCACGAAGAGCGCTTGCTTGGTCGGGAAGTGGTCGTACAGCGCCCGCGGAGCGATGCCGAGCGCCTCGCAGATGTCGGCGATGCGCGTGAGCCGGTAACCCTTGGCCGCGAACTGACGCGCCGCCTCCTCCAGGATCACGTCCCGGCGGCGGCGCTGCTCATCTGCGACCAGGTCCACCTCGCCGGCGTTGCTCGTGTCGATGCGCTCGGCGAGCCGTACCCGGATCTGCTCCAGGCTGAGTCCCTCGCGCTTGAGCTCGGCGATGGCCTCGAGGAGCGTCACATGATGGTCCGTGTAGAGCGCCCGCGTGGGGCTCGCCTTCTGTGCAGGTGGCAGCAGACCGAGGTGGACGTAGTAGTAGACAATGCTTCTCCGCACGCCACTGCGCGCCTCGAGTTGCGAGATCGTCAGGCCGCGCGCCGTCGTCTGCGGCTTGCTCACGTGAGGTCCCCAGGTCCTGTCTCAGGCTCTGTGAAGACGATCGCTCTCATGATGTGACCCTACGTCATTGACACGGGACGTCTGCAACTCTAGTGTGCGTAGTCACATTGTCAAATACTTTTGTGACGGCACTCGGCGCGTCGGCCATGCACGACGGCAGAGGGGGACTCATGCTGAAGAGCATCGTGATGATGGACCTGCCTATCGATGAGATCGCCCCGATGGAGCGTTGGTACTACGAGGCGCACTCGTCTGAGATCTCGCGCCGGTACGGTCCCTTCCTGCAGCGCCACGAGAGTTACGTGGCGCTCGACGCACCCGACGACGCGCGCCAGTTCGGCTTCTACAACTGGCGCGTCACGGAGACCTTCTGGAGGGAGATGCCGGAGCCCGGAGCCAAGGGGGCCTTCTGCTTCACTCCCGCGCCCGTCTGGAACCCGGTCGCTACCTGTACGGTCAAGGCCCAGCCGGACGACGACTTCTTCGGCTGGGACGGCTTCTCCACCCAGGGAGCCAGCATCCGCTGGTACATCCTGTTCCGCTATCCGCTCGGGGTCAGGCTCAGCGAGGGGGAGGACTGGTTCCTCAACGTGCATGCCCCGGAGGTGTGCAGGCAGCCGGGGCTCACCCGCTTCTTCAGCTACAAGTGCGAGCAGGAGGCCATCCCCCTGCCCGGCATGTGGCACCCCGACGCCACGCCACCGCAGGACATGATGATGGTCCAGTGGGACCGTGTGGTCGAGCTCTGGTACCCGAGCTTCAGCGCCTGGCGCAAGGCGGTGCTCGAGGAGCCGCCCGCGTACACCGCGCCGGAGTGGGCGACGGACGACTTCTACAAGGATGGTCATCCCACGTATCCGTTCTTCAAGCCCGGCGTGGACTTCGTCAGCACGTTCCTGCTGGAGCGTCCCGCCGACGAGTTCCTCCGCGACACGCGCTACTACCGTCCGTGAACGCCCTGCTGAGGAGGTCATCCTGATGGCCGTGCGCCAGCTCACGCCCGAGGAAGAGGCGAAGCCCTACGCCAAGTACTACCACCGGCCGGTCACGCCGCCGGACGCGAGCCTGATCGCGCAGATCAAGCCCGACGAGCAGGTCGACCCTGCCCTGGCGCTGCCGCCGGAGCGCATCAGCGACCTGCTCGACCCCGGTTACCACCAGGTGGAGACGGGCTGGTGCATCATGCCCAACGGCAGTGGGTACCTCGCCGTGCACAACCGGATGCCGGGAGTCACCGTCGAGATGCTCGACTGGTGGTTCTGGTGGCACTCCATGGCCAGCGTGCGGTACGGCCTGTGGTATCCGCCGGGCCACTACGGCATCTCCATCAGCAAGAGGAGCCGGGCGAAGCTGAGCGACCCGAACGTGCCGGCCAAGGAGAAGATCTACGGCCGCACCGACCACGTGGTCGAGGACATCGGCACGGGAGCAGAGGACATCTACATCAGCTTCTGCGCCCCGCAGGAGATGGGCTTCGACATGGGCCGCTTCCACGCTCCGAACGTCGCGGCCGTCTACGGCGGCTACGGCTTCGACCAGCCGCAGGGCGCCAAGCCGTCGGACATCCGGGCGCCCGCCATCATGTGCCACTTCATCCGCGAGATCGAGGGCGGCGTCGAGTTCCGCTCGCGCTTCTGGATGGGCTACAAGCTCATCGATCGCAAGCCGGTCCTCGCCATCCCGCCCGGCGAATCGGTGCCGGCTGAGGTGCCCTACGGCCTCGCCGATCACAACGTGAAGGAGTACTGCAACCTCAAGTCGCTGCTGCCCGAGATCTGGGCCGAGTTCAAGGACGCCGACCCGGCCTTGTGAGCCGGGCAGGGAGGAACCTCATGCCGATCAAGCTCATGGCGGCGTCCCGCCGCCGGCCCGGACTCACCAGGGCCGAGTACTTCCGCTACATCGAGCACTACCACGGCACCGTGGCGCGCCTCGAGCGCTTCAAGATCGAGAAGTACATCCAGAACCACGTGATCGACGGCGCCTTCGGCGTGATCGCGGACGCCGACGGCCACAAGAACAAGGTCGCCGACCGCGACGCCGTCGTAGAACTCCACTTCGACAGCTTCCGCGACATGCTCGCCACGCTCGAGCCGGAGGGCGTGACCCAGTCGCGCGCCAACCAGGACGGCCGCTTCTTCGCCGACGAGCCGACCAACATCATCGTCATGGCGGAGGAGACCGAGCTCCCCGTCGCCCACCCCATGCCGGCCTTCAACCCGGGGCTCGGCGAGCCGGGCAAGGGTGCGCTCAAGGTGATGCAGTACATCATGCGGCGCCCCGAGGTCTTCCCCCAGGACTTCTACAGGCTGTGGCGCCGCGCCCACGACGAGGCGCTGGCGGTGAGCCCGTACGCCAACGACATGTTCCGCAGGATCATCATGAACAAGCGCTCGCGCGTGAACGACAACGACGCGGCCGCGCGCGCCCACTTCAAGATGGTCGACCCGCCGGTGTACGACCTCGTGGTCTCGTTCATCCTCGACAGCATGGAGCAGGCCGGCGCCTTCAGGCAGTACTTCGACGCCATCACGAGCAGCGAGCTGGAGTTCGCCGACTGGTCGGAGTCGTTCTTCCTCTACGTGAGGCAGGTGCGGATCATCGACGACGCCCCGCCGAAGGAGTGACCATGACGCCAGACATGACCAAGCCCGAGTGGGCCGCGCAGAAGACCTACGACGAGAACCGCGCCTTCAGCAAGACAAAGGCGACCCGCCCGCCGCTCACGCCCGAGGAAGAGAAGCGGCCCTTCGCCAAGTACTACTACGACGAGATCCCGCAGCCGGACCCCGCGCACTACGCGATCATGGACACGCCGATGGACGCGTCGGACGCGTTCTACCCGGAGGAGATCGATCGCCTGCTCGACGTGCCGGCGCTCGAGGCGGGCGTAGAGATCGGCTGGTGCAACCTGCCCAACGGGGCAGGTTACATCGCCAACAAGATCCACTATCCGGAGTTCACCGCCGACATGGTCGACTGGTGGTTCGCCTGGCACCCACTCGAGGACCTGCGCTACCGCATCTGGTACCCGCCGCAGCACGCCGGCATCATGCTCAGCCCCATCGACCGGGCCCGCATCCTGGACGACTCGATCCCCAACCGCGAGAAGAACTGGGGCGTCGTCCACAACGTGACGGAGAACTGCGACAACGGCTACGAGAACATCGACATCGCCTTCCGCTCGCCGGCCGCCATGGGCTTCGACGTGGAGAAGTTCGAGAAGGTGGCGGCGACCATGGCGGGCGGCATGGGCTGGGCTGTGACTGTCGACAAGACCGACGAGTCCATCACTGCGCCGGCGCTCATGGTCCACATGTTCTACGACGCTCCCGAGGGCGGGCTGATCCACCGCACGCGCTTCTGGATGGGCTACCGGTTCAACGAGGAGGACAAGCCGGAGCTGTGCCTGCCGCCCGGTGTGAGCGTGCCGGTGGAGGCCGTCCAGGGCCTCGCGCGCCACAACGTCAAGGAGTACACGCGCTGGCGTGAGTTCCTGCCGCGGATTTACGCGGAGCTCGGTCCGGGGATGTACTGCTAGCGGCCAGCCGCGGCGAGACAGGGTGGGCGATGTGACCCGCTGTGCAGCGGCGGAGTCGAGGACGAGCAGACGGACGGAGGGCAGCGCAGGGTGATCGACGATCGCTGGGTCGCGCTGACCGCAGATGAGAGGTTCGAGGCGCGCATGCGCGCCTGGCAGGAGCCGGCGGGAGTGGACTTCGCGACACCTGAGGCCGCTGCCGGCTACGCCGAGCGCGCGGGCATGATCCGCGACTCGCTCAGACTCAGGCGTCCGGTCCGCGTGCTCATCTCGCCGTGGGCGGGGCTCTTCCCGGTAAGGAGCGCCGGCATGACGGTCCGCGAGGCCTACTACGACACGCCGCGTCTCGCGCAAG
>JBLMXT010000096.1:0-2607 GCA_050257915.1 Deltaproteobacteria bacterium | reverse complement strand
CTGTCGACGACGAAGGTCTCCTTGCGGGTGACCACGTTGCCGCCCTTGTCCTCGACCGTGACGACGATGGTGTGCCTGCCCTGGGCGAGGTCCTTGGCGGCATACCTGGCCTTGGAGGCGGGGCCCTCGAGCTCTCTCTCCTCGCCGTCGAGCACGAACTTGACCGCCGGCACGCCGAGCTGGTCGGTGGCCTTGACGCGCACCGTGAAGCGGGACTTGCCGAGCGTCTTGTCCAGCCGCGTCATCTTGAGCACCGGGGGCTGCGCGTCGACGTACACGCTGAGGCGCTTGGCGCGCGTGTTGCCGGCGCGGTCGGCGGTGGTGATGACGACCACCGACTCTCCCTCGGGCAGGTCGGCGCTGACCGCGTACCGCCCCGCCGCGTCGGCCTGCCCGTTCGCCTTCACGTCTCCGCCGACGACGGTGACGGTGGCGTACGGCTCGGTGACGCCGGTGAACGTGGCCGGGTCGGTGTTGATGCGCCCCTCCACGAGGTCGTCCTCGAGATTCAGCTCAGGGATGCTGGTGTCGACGGTGAAGCGCCAGTCCTTGCGTACGTCGCGACGGAAGAGGTTGGAGCTCCTGGCGCGGAACGCGACCGCGTGCTCGCCGTCCGCGAGGTCGGCGGCGCCGAGGGTGAGCGCGTCTCCGTCGCGCCGCGTCTGGGCGGTCACGTCCTCGCCGTCCAGGGTGACGACCACGTCCTCGAGATCCGACAGGCCCCTGATGTCGAGCACCACGGTCGGAGAGGGGTCCTTGACGTACGCGTCGGGACCCGGCGTCACCGCGGAGACGCGCGGCACTCCGTAGAGTTGCCAGCCGACCACGGCCGCGAACACACAAACCGCCGCGATGACGATGTACGGCCAGCGGCGGCGGCGGCGTGGTTCTGTGCTGTACAGCTGATACGGAACGTCCGGCACGGGCCCCTTCCTGGACGAATCTGCTCCACATTATACTGCAGGTATCGGCGCTGTCCTCGTTCTTCCGCAGTGGTTCCCCGCGACCGTCCTCCCCGAGCGTCCTTCCAGTCTCGCGCGGGAGGCGACTATACTCTCGCTGCATGGACCGCTCTCTGGACGACCTCTTCGCCGACGTCGCCGCCGGCCGGCTCTCCGCCGAGGCCGGCGCCGAGCGGCTGCGCCGCCTGGGCTACGTCTCGGTCGGCGACTTCGCCCTGCTCGACGTCTCGCGGGCGGCGCGCAAAGGCGTTCCCGAGGTCGTGTTCGCGGAGGGCAAGACGGTCGAGCAGGTGGTCGCCATCACGCGCCGCTTCCTCGAGCACGACCCGGTGGTGCTCTGCAGCCGCGTGAGCGAGGAGCAGGCGGCCGCCCTGGCCGGCGTGGACGGCACGGTGGAGCACGACCCGCGCAGCCGGGTCGTGGTCGTGCGCCGGGCGGACGCGCCGGCGCCGGAGGCGCGCGGCGCCGTCGGCGTGCTCGCGGCCGGCACCAGCGACGTCGCGGTCGCCGGCGAGGCGGTCGCGATGATCCGCGCCATGGGGGTCGACGCCCTCACCGCCTTCGACGTGGGCGTCGCCGGCCTCCACCGGCTCTCGGCGCCGCTCGAGGTCTTGCGCGAGGCCGGCGCCGGCGCCGTCGTGGTCGCCGCCGGCATGGAGGGCGCGCTGCCGTCCGTCGTCGCCGGCCTGGTCTCCGTCCCGGTGATCGGCCTGCCGACGTCGTCCGGCTACGGCTACGGCGGGCGCGGCGAGGCGGCGCTGATGGGGATGCTGCAGAGCTGCAGCCCCGGGCTCGCCGTCGTGAACATCGACAACGGCGTCGGGGCCGGGGCCACCGCCGCGCTCATCGCCCGCGGGGCCGCCGGATGAGCTCGGTCCCGTTCGTGCTGCGCGACCACCGCGAGCAGCTGTGGCGACGCTGGGCCGAGTCGCTCGGCGACGACGTCGCCGCGGACTACCGGGAGCTCATGAGCAGCCCCCTCGGCGAGCGCTACGTGCGCGCCTTCGTCGACGACCTCATCGCCTGGAGCGAGGCCGAGGAGTACGAGGCGCCGGCGCAGCTGCGGCAGGCGTGCGAACGGGTCGCCACCGACGCCGCCAACCGCATGTCTCTCGGCTTCGCGGCGCTCGAGCTCGCGACGGCGGCGCAGGCCCTCCGTGGCGCCATCGTGGACGTGCTGCTGGATGCGCTCGTGCTCGGCGAGCTGCCCTCGTTCGCCGAGACGCTCGAGCAGCTCAAGGCGGCCGACCTCTTCGTCGACCGCCTCGTCGTGGCCATCCTCGGCGCCGCTCCCGGTCCGGCCGGCCGCGACTAATGCCCGTAGGCGCCGAAGGCGCCGTAGTGCTATTGAGCGGGCGCCGGCCCAAAGGGACCCGCGGCGGCGCACGGACTGATGCGCGGAGGCGCCGACAGCGCCGCAATGCTGTTCAGCGGGCACCGCCCCGCGGCGCGCGGCCAGGTTGCGCCCCCACCGCCGCGCGTCTAGGCTTCCGGGCATGCTGAGGCTGGCCCTCATCTTCGGCGGGCGCTCCGCGGAGCACGAGATCTCGCTCGCCTCGGCTCGCTTCGTCTCCTCCATGCTCGACCGCGACGCGTACGAGGTCACCCCGGTCGGCATCACGCCGGAGGGTCGCTGGGTCGTGCC
>JBLMXT010000095.1:0-3146 GCA_050257915.1 Deltaproteobacteria bacterium | reverse complement strand
GGCGGCCTGTCAGAACAACACTCCGTGGCCCGCTGGCGTTCGCCCGCCGGCCGCCCTCCTACTCCTCCGACCCCACCGCGATGAGGCCGATCATCACGAAGATGTACAGGGTGACCAGGAGGATCGACCAGATGGGGTAGATCGGGAGCCACATGAGCTCGGAGATGATGGCGATGCCCGCGGCGACCACGCCGACCCAACGTCCCCAGGCCTTCCCGTTCAGCACGGCGAAGCCGGCCAGGAGGAGGATCACGCCGACGATCAGGTACCACCAGGCGAGGGCGCTGATGTCGACGAAGTAGTAGCCCGTGTAGCCGTGCACGATCCATTGGTCGTTGAACAGGCCGATGAAGCCGGAGATCGCCTTGAAGCCACCGAAGACGATCATCAGGATGCCGCCGGTCGCGGCCCAGCCCTGCCACTTGCCGTTCAATTCGTCCTCCTCGATCGCTGTTTGTGACGACGCCCGCGCTCCCGGGGCGTCACCGATGCGGACTGCCCGCTTCACTAGCCGTACGTTTCGGGGCGGTTCGCAGTACTTCCTGCTGCGGAATGTGACCATGTGGTAACTACACGTCAACAGAGTCTAGGTATGCGTCATAGGCCCTCCACCGCTTCGAGAAGTGGGACTTGATTGCCCGGCCTCGTGGCCGCGCTCGTGGTCGCCATCAGCGACGTCGTCGGCAGACCTGCACTCCCTGGCGTGAGCCCCGCTCTAGCGCTATTCACCTCTAACGCCGCCCACTGCCAACCGAAGCAAGTCGACGACGGCCCTCCTCGAAAGCCGCCTCGGTCGACCGATAGACCATGCTGCGGGCCGGGAAGATGGCATGCCGCCCCAGCAGGTCCTCGATGCCCGTGCGCTCCAGCTGGTCGGCCATGTCGTGGCCCACGCCGGCGAGGAGGAGCGCTCCCCCGCCCTGCTGCAGGTCGGTCGCGTAGCGCCGGAAGAGGCCGATCGCGCTGCTCCCGACCTGGCCGCGGCCTCGCAGACGCAGCACCAGGACCGCCCCCTTCGCATCGCGCACGTCCGGCAGCTTGTCGGCGATCACATCGGCGGCCGCGTAGAAGATGCTCCCGTAGATGTCGAGGATGGTGACCTCGCGGTCGGGAACACGGTCGGGCGGATCCTCTTCGCTGAACCGCCCCTCCCCCTCGCGGACCAGACGGCGGACCCTCACATCCAGCGATGCGCTCGAGATGTACTGGATGGTGGAGATCGCGACGCCGACCAGCACGGCGTACTGGATCGGCAGCGTGAGCGTGAGCGCTAGGGTGATGAGCATGATGATCCGCGCCGCCCAGTTGGTGCGCCACACCTCAAGGATCGCCGCCGGCTTGAGCGATCCAACGGCGGCGACGATGAGCAGCGCCGCCACGGTCGCCATCGGGACCTTCTCGATGGCGCTACCGAGGAGCAGCAGGACGACGGCCACGATAATGCCCGCGTACACGTTCGCCCAGCGGGAGCGGGCCCCCGAGCTGACGTTCAGGGCCGACGCGGAGACGGACCCCCCGATGGGCATGCCCTGGAAGAAGCTCACGGCCGCGTTGGCGACGCCCTGGGCGGCGAAGTCGCGTGACTCGTCCCCGTACTCGCCGCCGGGGTTGGGCACGCTCTTGCTTACCCCGGCGCCCTGGATCAGGCCGATCGCGGCGATCGCGATCGCCGGGACGACGAGCGCCGCGGCCTTGGAGAAGTCGGGGACCTGGAACTCGGGAAGCCCCGAGGGGATGGGGGCGATATCGCCGACCAGCTGCACGTCCAGCCCGAGCAGCGCCACGCCGACGGTCACCACGGCGAACGCCAGGACCATGGCGAACTTGCTCACGGGGGTGCGCCCGAGGAGGAGGATCAGCCCGACGGTCACAAGACCCACGGCCAGCGTCGTCCACGAGACCTCGTCGAAGTGGAGGACGAGGTCCACCGTCTTGACCACCTTGTTGGAGTACTCGCTGCTGTAGCCGGTGAGGTCGCCGAGCTGGCCCAGGATGATGAGGATACAGACGCCGGTGATGAAGCCGACCATCACGCTGTTGGAGACGAACTTGGTGATCCAGCCGAGCCTCAAGAGGCCGAAGGCCAGCTGGATGAGCCCGACCATCAGGGTGAGCATGATGAGCACGCCCGTGCGTTCGTCCGCGCCCGTCTCGCCCACGGCGTCGCCCACGGCGAGGGCGATGGCGCCCGTGGTCGTGACCGTCATGAAGACCGAGCCGGCGAACAGGGCGCCGATCGGCGTGCCGATGACCAGTGTGTTGAGCCCGTTGACGGGCTTCACGGCGGCAAGGATCGCGGTCGCCATGGCATCGGGGATCTGCACGAGCCCTGTGGTCAGGCCGGCGATGAGATCGCTCTTGACGTCCCTGCCCCGCGGGAGGCTGATGGGTGACTTCACGTGGTGGCTCCCGACTCGTTTACGGCGCATATTACCAGAGGTAACATACGGTCGCACAGAGCGTACAGGGCTTCACTTGTGCCCCATCCCGATAGCATGTTGAGGAGGCCGGAGTGGCAGAGAAGGACGCTCAACATCCGCGACGCGGCCGCGACGCGACGACTGCTGCCATCCTGGACGCCGCGGATGTGCTCTTCCACGAGCGCGGCTACGAGGCCGTCACCGTGCGCGATATCGCGGAGCGGGCCGGCGTCTCACATGCACTCGTGCACCAGTACGCGGGCACCAAGGAGGACCTCTTCCGCGCCGTGCTATCGCGCAATGACGACTACATGGTGTCGAGGGCGCCCGCCGACCTCGGTCTGCTCGAGAGTGCGAGACTCATCCTGAGAAGCCGTCTCGAGCCGCAGGCCCGCGACTACGGGCGCCTCCTCATGCGAACGGCGCTCAGCGGCGTTCCCTACGACCAGACTACTGGCCGATTCGCGGCGGTCGAGCAGCTGATCGAGCTCGCGGAGCGGCAGGCGGCGTCCGCGTCTGCCTCCGAACGCGCCGAGAAGGACCTTGCCCCGCGCTTCGTGGCGGCGTGCGTCGGGAGCCTCTACCTCGGCTGGGTCTCGGGTGAGTCCTGGCTGCGGCTGGCCTGGGGACTCGAGGGCATGGACGACGAGGAGGTGGCGGCCGGACTCGAGCGGGTCATCCTCAGCATCCTGAAGGACCATGTGCCCGGGGTCGCCTCGGAAGCAG
>JBLMXT010000094.1:0-5066 GCA_050257915.1 Deltaproteobacteria bacterium | reverse complement strand
CCTCCGGGGTGACGCAGTTCCTGCTGGAGCGGGCCGGCTTCACGCTGACGACGGTGCTGCCGGAGGGCGAGGTCTTCCGGCTCGAGCTGACGGCGAACCTCTCGACGGGCGGCTCGGCCGTCGACGTGACGGACACGGTGCACAAGGCCAACCGCTTCATGGCCGAGCGCATCGCCAGTATCGTGGGGCTCGACATCGCCGGCATCGACGTGATCGCGCCGACGCTGGAGCAGCCCGTCAAGAAGGTCGGCGGCGCGGTGATCGAGGTCAACGCGGCGCCGGGGCTGAGGATGCACCTGGCCCCGGCGGAAGGCACGCCGCGCAACGTCGCGCGCCCGATCGTGGACATGCTCTTCCCGCCGGGCGCGCCGCACGACATCGGCATCGTCGCCGTCACCGGCACCAACGGCAAGACCACGACGGTCCGGCTGATCGCCCACATCATGGAGCACGCCGGCTACAGCGTCGGCATGACGACCACCGACGGCATCTACGTGCGCGGGCACCTGATCGCCGAGGGCGACATGAGCGGCCCGTACTCGGCGCAGGTGGTGCTGCGCGACCCGCTCGTGGACTGCGCCGTGCTGGAGACGGCCCGAGGCGGCATCCTGCGCTCGGGCCTCGGCTACAAGACCGCCGACGTGGGCGTGGTGCTCAACGTGCAGCCCGACCACCTCGGCCTGCAGAACATCCGCGACCTCGACGAGCTCGCCAAGGTCAAGGCGGTGGTGGCGGAGGCCGTGCGCGAGGGCGGCACGACCGTCCTCAACGCCGACGACCCCATGTGCGTGGGGATGACGGAGTACTGCCGCGAGCACGTGGTGTTCTTCTCCCTGCGTTCGACCAACCCGGTGGTGCTGGAGCACGTCGACCAGGGCCACACGGCGGTGGTGTGCGAGCAGGGCTACATCGCCGTGTTCGGGGGCGACAAGCTGACGCCGGTGGCGCGCGTCGAGGACATCCCGCTCACGCTCGGCGGCCGCGCGGAGTTCAACGTGCAGAACGCGCTGGCGGCCACGGCGGCCGCGTGGGCGCACGGCGTTGACGTGGACGAGATCCGCCGCGCGCTCCACTCGTTCCTGCCCTCGCCGCTGCAGACGCCGGGTCGCCTCAACCTGATGACCATCGGCGGCGTGGACTACCTGCTCGACTACGCCCACAATCCGCATGCCTACAAGAGCCTGGTGCAGCTCGTCGGTCGCCTCGGCGAGCGCCGCCGCATCGTCGTGTTCGACGTGGTGGGCGACCGCCGCGACGAGGACATCGAGGAGGTGTGCGGCGTGCTGGCGCCGGTCTTCGACGCCGCCGTCATCTACGAAGCCGCCGACCTGCGCGGTCGGACTCCCGGCGAGCTGCTGGACCTGCAGGAGCGCTTCCTCGTGGCCGCCGGCTTCGACGCCGCCGCCATCGAGCGCGTGCCCGTGGAGCAGGACGCGATCGAGCGCGCCTCTGAGCTGGCGCGGCCGGGCGACCTCGTGTGCTGCATGACCGGCCGCGTGCACGAGGCCATCCAGTGGCTGCGCGCGCATGCCGAGGGCGCCGCGGCCAAGGGCCCCGCTGCCAAGGGCCCCGCGGCCCGCACTGTCCCTGAGCCGAGTGACGCCACCCGCGACGCCACCGATGACGCTACCGATGGCGCTACCCGCGACGCCACCCACGACGCCACTGGGCGCGGTACACATGTCGACGGCCGCTCCGAGCGTGAGGACGGCGCGTGACCGGGTCTGGCGCTGGGTGGAGGATGCTGCTCGGGGGCTCCGGCGAGAACGGCATGGACCGGCGCCTGGTGCGCCGCTTCGTCGAGCTTGCCGGCGGCGCCGAGCGCGCGCGGGTGCTCGTCGTGCCCACCGCCAGCGAGGAGACGGCCGAGACGATCGCCTACTACCTCAAGGCGTTCAAGCTCGAGGACACGCAGCACGTCGAGGTGCTCGACATCCGCACGCGCGCCGACGCCGACCTGCCGGCGACCGCGCTCGCGCTGCGCGAGGCCACCGCGGTGGTCTTCACCGGCGGCGACCAGTTGAGGCTGCTCGACATCCTGATGGGGAGTGAGTTCGCCGCCGAGCTGCGCCGTCGCGGCCGCAGCCTCGTCGTCGGCGGCTCCAGCGCCGGCTCGATGGCGCTTGGCGACCCGGTCATCGTGCGCGGCGATCCGGCCGTGTTCTACGAGGCTGGGGCCATCCGCCGGGCGCCCGGCCTCGGACTGGTGAAGGGCGCCATCATCGATACGCACTTCGTCGCGCGGGGGCGTCTCGGCCGTCTGATCGCGATGGTCTCGGCGTACCCGGACACGATCGGCCTCGGGATCGATGAGGACTGCGGCCTGGTCGTCTCGCCCGACGGTATCGCCACCGTGATGGGCTCCGGCGCGGTGTGCGTGGTGGACGGCCACGGCGCCGACCCCGCGCCGGCGGTGGCCCGCGCGGACCGCTCTCTCTCCGTGAGCGGCCTCGCCCTGCACGTGCTCGCCGAGGGCGACCGCTTCGACCTCGGGACGCGGACGGTGCGGCGGGGCTGAGCTCCTCCGGCGGACGCGGCCGTCCGTTGCCCATGGTGACCACAGCTTGTCGGGCACCGCTGGACGAACGTCCTATGTCAGCACCTGCGCGGCGCGACGACGCGGGCAGTGAAGCACGGACCACTGCCCAGGCGGGCTTGACACCGGAGACCACGATGCGACTCCTCATCGCACATCAGAGCAGCAGGGCGCGGGAAGCGCTCGCCGAAGCCGTCGACGCCCTGGAGCAGCCTCTCGAGATCATCACGTCGGACACCGGGCTCGACACGCTCGACCTGCTCCTGCAGGACGAGGCGCCCGACGTGGCCCTGGTGGACTGGGACCTGCCCGGGGTGGAGGGCCCTGAGATGTGCCGTCTGGTCCGCGACTTCCACCAGGGCCGCCGCACCTACATGGTCGTCCTCGCCACCCCGGAGCGCTCGGACACGACCGACGCCTGGCGGGCCGGCGCGAACGACTGCTTGACCACGCCGGCCCCTGCGCACGCCGTTCGCGCGTGCGTGGCGAAGGGGCTGGACGGCGCCCGCCCGGAGGCGGCGCGAGACGGCAGGAAGCGTGGCGCGCACGCGGGCGGCGCCGCCTTGCTGGACGCCGTGCTCTGCGCCGACTCCGACGCGGGCGACTTCTACGGCTTCGGCGTGGACCTGGCGGCGTCGCCGTCGGACCCCGCGTGGGCCGACGGCCCCGGGTCGGCCGACGCGCCGGAAGCGCCGGGAGCACCGAGCGGCGCCGCGTTGCTGCAGGCGGTGCTGAGCGAGCGCTGATCGCTCGTCGCGGCCGCCCTCAGGATGGCTGCCGAAGGGGCGGGTCGCGGCCGCCTTGCCGATCGTCGCCGCGGCCCGCCCCTCCGGCGGCCGGACGGTTCAGATCCCGGCCGCCTGAGCCTCTTTGACCTCTTCGCCGGCGTGCGGCCCCGGCCAGAGGTCCACCACCGAGTCGACCGTCACGCACACCACGTGCTTGACCGCCGGCAACCGCCACTTCTCGCCGATGCCGGCCAGGCGCCGCTTCATGTCCTCGACCAGATCGCCCTCGTCGACGATCTCCGCGTGCCCTCTGACCTCCATCGCGACCTTGTTGGCGTAGTCGTGTACCCCGATGGCCACGCGCGGGTCGCGACGCAGGTTCTCGTAGGTGTCCCGCCCGTAGAGGTCGGCGAAGACGATGCGGCCGTCCTCCAGTAGCAGCCCGCTGCCCTTGATGGAGACGTTGGGCGAGCCGTCCGGCTCGGTCGTCGCCACCCAGATGTTGTGCCCTCCGGCGAGCACGTCGTGGAGCTTCTGAGGGATGGTGGTCATGGTCCCCTCCTCGTCTCGCTGTCCCACCTGAGAAGTTCCCGGCGACGGGGCCGGTGGACACCGTTGACGGGGCGCGGAGCAGGCGGGCGCTGCTATCATCGCGGCAGGGGCTGCCCGTGGGCGCGGACCGTGCGTGAAGAGGAGGCGGACGTGGCGCTTGGCCGCAGGCGACTGGTCACACAGGGTGAGGCTTGGGCGACCGTGGCGGTCGTCACCGCGGTCGCGGTCCTCGCGCTCGCGCTGGCGGCCATCGGTTGCGACATGCCCAGCACCGGCGGGCTCGGCCAGGTGACGGGCTCGGGCACGCCGGTGACGGAGACCTACGACTTCACCGGCTTCCGCGAGGTCAGCGCCGACAGCGGCTTCACGGTGACGGTCACACAGGGCGCGGAGTACGCGGTCTCGGTCACCGTCGACGACAACCTCGTCGAGGAGCACCTCAAGGTGGAGCTCGACGGCGACACCCTGCACCTCGGGCTGGCGCCGCTCTGGGCGTACCGTGACCTGATCCTCGAGGCGACGGTGACCATGCCCGGCCTCACCGGGCTCGAGGCGAGCGGGGCGTCGACGGTGAGCGCGAGCGGGTTCGCCTCCGGCGACCCGCTGGATCTGACCGCCTCGGGGGCCAGCGCAGTGGCGCTGACCGGCGTCGGCGCCGGCGAGGTCGGCCTCGAGCTCTCCGGCGCCAGCCGGCTCGAGGGCGAGCTCGAGGCGCAGGCGCTCGCCGGCGGCATCTCGGGAGCCGGCGCGGTCGAGCTGCGGGGATCGGTCCAGAGACTGGAACTCGACGCCTCCGGCGGCAGCCGCTTCGAGCTCGTGAGCCTGCCGGCGGTGGACGCCGACCTGCGGCTCTCCGGCGGGTCGCGCGGCGCGGTCACCGTGACCGGCACGCTGAACGCGGACGCCAGCGGAGGCTCGCGCCTCGCGTACTCCGGCTCGCCGCAGCTCGGGAGCGTCGACAACTCCGGCGGGTCGGTCGTCGCGCCTGTCGGCGACTAGCTCCGTCCTCTCACCTCCGCGAGATCTTCTGGACCGCCTGTCTGTTCCCCGAATCACCCCTATTGGGCGAAGACGTGACGAAGCCTTGCTCCTACGCTGAACCTGTCACTCGGGGGGCCCAGGGACAGGGGAGGAGTCATGAGCAGCACGATCGCACAGAGGACACACATCCAGATCCCGTGGACGACCATCACCATCGTGCTGGTGGCCGCACTGGCCGCCGCGGCGGTGCTCGTGCTCATCAACCAGCC
>JBLMXT010000093.1:0-2549 GCA_050257915.1 Deltaproteobacteria bacterium | reverse complement strand
GCAGGTGGTGGGCGTCGATTCGTTCGAGGACTACTACCCGCGCGCGCTCAAGGAGGCGAACCTCACCGTCGCCCTTGCCGACCCTCGGTACACGTTCGTCGAGGCCGACGTCCACACGCTGGCGACGCAGACGGGCGACGACGGCGCGAGCCGCCTCGAGGAGCTCGTCCGCGACTGCAGTCGTGTCTACCATCTGGCGGCCCAGGCCGGGGTCCGCGCGAGCTGGGGTCAGAGCTTCCGCGTCTACGCGGAGAACAACGTCATGGGTACTCAACTCGTCCTCGAGGCGTGCCGCGAGTCCTCAGTCGAGAGGGTGGTCTACGCCAGTTCGTCCTCCGTGTACGGAGACAGTCCCACCCTGCCGCTGCACGAGGACGCCGTCTGCCGGCCGATCTCGCCGTACGGAGTCACGAAGCTCGCCGGCGAGCATCTCGCGCAGCTGTACTGGACGTGCCGCGGCGTACCGACGGTGTCGCTGCGCTTCTTCACCGTCTACGGCCCGCGGCAGCGCCCCGACATGGCGTTCAACATCTTCCTCCGTGCGCTTCTCGACGGAGAGCCGCTGGTCGTCTACGGCGACGGCGGCCAGACGCGTGACTTCACCTTCGTCGCCGACATCGTCGAGGCGCTGTTCCGCGCGGGGGCGGCCCCGCCGGGCAGCGTCCTGAACGTCGGCGGCGGGTCCCGGGTGTCGCTTTCTCACGTGCTGGAGATCCTCGGCGAGGTCACCGGGACGCATCCGGACATCCGCGTCCAGGCGAAGCAGGCCGGCGACGTGCAGGACACCTGGGCGGACCTCACGCGGGCGCGCGAGCTCCTCGGCTACGTTCCGGCCGTGGGCCTGCCTGAGGGCCTCGCGGCGGAGTACGCCTGGATGCGGGCGCTTGGCACGTAAGCCTCCGCAGATGGACGCGACGACCGACACGCCTGCTTCTTCCACGACCGCACCGAAGCGGACGGCCGTGGTGATCAGGCCCCGCACGGGGTGGTCGGCACTGGAGCTGGGCGAACTGTGGCGCTATCGCGAGCTGCTCTTCTTCCTCTCCTGGCGCGATGTGCTCGTCCGGTACAAGCAGGCCGTCCTCGGCGTGGCTTGGGCGGTGCTGAATCCCCTGGTCACCATGGTCGTGTTCACGCTGGTCTTCGGCATGCTCCTCGGCGTCCAGTCGGGCAGCGACGTCCCCTACGCCGTCTTCAGCTACACCGCCCTCCTGCCGTGGAACCTCTTCGCCGGGGGTGTGAACCGCGCGAGCGTCAGCCTGGTGGCGAGGGCCAACCTGCTGACCAAGGTGTACTTCCCCCGGCTCGTCATCCCCATCTCGAGCATCTTCGCGGGCGTCGTCGACTTCGTCATCGCCTTCGTGATGCTGCTGGTCCTCATGGCGGTCTTCCAGGTACCGTACGCCTGGACCATGGTGTGGCTGCCGCTGCTCACGTTGTTCTGTCTGGCCACGGCGCTGGCGCTGTCGCTCTGGCTCGCCGCGCTCAACGTGCTGTATCGCGACGTGCAGTACATCGTCCCCTTCCTCGTCCAGATCCTCATGTACCTCAGTCCGGTGATCTACCCGGTGGACAAGGTGCCCGAGGGGATCCTTCGCACGCTCTACTCACTGAACCCCATGGTCGGCGTCATCCAGGGCTTTCGCTGGGCGATCCTTGGTGAACAGCCGCCAAGCTACACGATCGCCATCTCCGTGGTGGTGGTGCTGGCGTTGCTGCTCGGCGGGCTGTTCTACTTCAAGCGCATGGAACGTACCTTCGCGGACGTGGTGTGAGCATGCCCGAGACCGTCGTCACCGTTGAAGGCCTGGGCAAGTGCTACCGCATCGGGAGCATCAAGGACAACAACCCCACGCTGCGCGATGCCCTCGGCAACCTGGCCGCCGCGCCGCTCCGCCGTCTCAAGCACCGCGGCGCGTCCACGGGCGGTCGCACCGAGCTGATGTGGGCGCTGCGCGACGTCTCGTTCGACGTGCAGGCGGGGGACCGGGTCGGCATCATCGGCCGCAACGGCGCCGGCAAGAGCACCCTGCTCAAGGTGCTCACACGCATCACGCATCCCACGGAGGGGAGAGCCGAACTGGTGGGCAGCGTCGGCAGCCTCCTCGAGGTCGGCACGGGCTTCCATCCCGAGCTCACGGGGCGCGACAACATCTACATGAACGGCGCCATCATCGGCATGCGTCGCGCGGAGGTGCGCGAGAAGTTCGACGACATCGTCGCCTTCTCCGAGATCGGCAAGTACCTCGACACGCCGGTGAAGCGCTACTCCAGCGGCATGTACGTGCGCCTGGCGTTCGCCGTCGCGGCGCACCTCGAGCCGGACATCCTCATCGTGGACGAGGTCCTGGCCGTCGGTGATATCGAGTTCCAGAAGAAGTGCCTGGGCAGGATGGGCGACGTGGCGAGCGAGGGCCGGACCGTGCTGTTCGTGAGCCACAACATGGGAGCGATCTCGACGCTCTGCTCGCGCGCCGTCCTGCTCGACGGGGGGAGGGTGGTCGCCTCCGGACCGACGAGCGACGTCGTCGGCGAGTACATCACGCGAG
>JBLMXT010000092.1:0-2983 GCA_050257915.1 Deltaproteobacteria bacterium | reverse complement strand
CCACGCCGCGGCTGTTGAACCCCTTGATGTGGGTCCCGGACAGCGACACGTAGGCGTTGTCGATCTCGATCCCGGCGGTCAACTCCGCCGCCTCGACGGCCTTCCGGATCGACTCGACGGCCGCCTCCTGGTTCACCACGGCGCCGCGGCGGATGCCCTGCGACTCGGCCACGCCCAGCCCGATGATCTCGACCTCGCCGTTGCCCATGACCTCGCCGACAATGGCCGCCACTTTCGACGTGCCGAGATCGAGCCCGACCAGGTGCCGTTCCTTTCGTCCCACCAGCCCCCCTCGCTAGCGTTTGGCTCGCGCGCCCGCGTTGCGGGCGGGCACGGGCGGCGTGCGCGGCCCGGGCGCCGCCCCCGCTGCCTGCGCGACGCCGACGTACACGCGCTCGCCGAAGCGCACGTCCACGTAGTCGATGTCCGGCACCTGCTCCCGCAGCGCCGCCTGCAGGGTGACGTACGCGTCGAGACGCTCGGCGAACGCGGTCTCGCCCAGGCGCACCACCGTCGGGTCGCCGTCGAGGATCACCCGCGCGTCGTGCAGGTTGCTGGCGTCGACCTGCGACACCCGCCTGGCGAGCTCGGGCCGCGTCCGCAGTTCCGACAGCAGCCGCGCCACGAGCTGGCCGCGCCGCCGGTCGATGACCGGCGGGGCCGAGACCGGCGTCACGATCAGCCCGTCGATGATCGGCAGGTCGCAGTCCGCGTAGCGCGGGCCGAACTCGTCGATGACCGTGCCGGCCGCGTCCACCAGGAAGAGGTCCGCGCCGGCGCGCGCGATGCCCATCGGCGTCCGTTCGCGCAGCTCGACGTCGATCGTGCCAGGCAGCCGGCGGCGCAGCGTCGCGTCCGCCACCCACGCGGAGGCGAACAGCCGCGAGCGCCAGCGGTCGAGGTCCACCGAGAGCAGGCTCTGGCCGGTCATGCCTTCGAGCAGGGCGACGACCTCTCCCGTGTGCACCCGCTGGTTGCCGTGCACCCGGATGTACTGCACGCGGAGCCACGGCAGGTCGGCGGCGGCCCCGGCGGCCCAGGCGCCGCCGGCGGCGAGCAGGACCACGGCCGCCCCGATCCTGGCCGCGCGCCACAGCGGGCGCGCGCCGGCGTGGCGCCGCCTGGCGGCGGGAACCTGGCTGCGGCGGAGCCGGCGATCGGCCGGGGCGGTGACCGACATCAGCGCCCCCCTCCTTCGCGCCGGACGAGGGCGTCGAGCACCCTGGGGCCGACGGTGCCAATCGACCCGGCGCCGAGCGTGATGACGGCATCGCCCGGCTGCGCCAGCGAGGTGACGAGGCCGACCGCCTCGTCGAGGGTCCTGGCGAGGTGGAGCCGGCCCGTCAGGCTGGGCGCAATCGCCTCCGCGAGGGCGCCGACCGTCACGCCGGGGATGGGGTCTTCGCTGGCGGCGTAGATGTCGCAGAGCACGAGCTCGTCGGCCTGCGCCAGGGCCGGCCCGAACCGGTCCATGAGGCGCGCGGTGCGCGAGTAGCGATGCGGCTGGAAGGCGACGACCAGGCGGCGGCCGAGCGACGCGCGCGCCGCGTCGAGCACCGCGCGAATCTCGGTCGGGTGATGGCCGTAGTCGTCGATGACCAGCACGCCGTCCGCTTCGCCCAGGCGCTGGAACCGGCGGTCGGCGCCGCGGAACGAGGCGAGGGCGGCGGCGACGGTCCCGGCGTCGAGGCCGAGCTCGAGGCCGACGGCCACCGCCGCCAGCGCGTTCTGCAGGTTGTGGCGGCCGGGGACAGGCAGGCGCAGCGTGCACAGCGGGGACGCCGGCTGCTCGCGGAGCCCCGCGGCGTCCTTCAGGCCCGCGCCCGCGACGACGCGGCATTCCCAGATGCCGTCGGCCTGGCGCACCTCCGTGCCGCGCACGTCCGCGGCGGCGGCGTCGAGGCCGTACGTGATCACGCGGCGTGTCATGCGGGGAACGAGGGCGCTCACGTGCGCGTCGTCGAGGCAGGCGATCACCGCCCCGTAGAAGGGCACCTTGTTCGCGAACTCGAGGAACGCCTGGCGGAGGTCGTCGAAATCACGGTACGCCTCGAGGTGTTCCTCATCGATGTTCGTCACGACGGCGACGGTCGGCGTCAGCCGCAGGAACGATCGGTCGCTCTCGTCGGCCTCGACCACCATGTACTCGCCCCGGCCCAGGCGGGCGTTGCTGCCGAAGGCGGAGAGCCGGCCGCCGATGACCGCCGTCGGATCGAGGCCCCCCTGTTCGAGCACGAGCGCGACCATCGAGGTCGTCGTCGTCTTGCCGTGCGCGCCGGCCACGGCGATGCCGGTCCGCAGCCGCATCAGCTCGGCCAGCATCTCGGCCCTCGGAATCACGGGAATGCGCCGCCGGTGGGCGTCGGCGATCTCGGGGTTGTCGGGCCGCACGGCCGACGAGTAGACCACGACGTCCGCGTCGCCGACGTGCGACGCGTCGTGGCCCGCCGAGACGCGGACCCCGAGCCCCTGGAGGCGCGCGGTGACCTCCGACGGCTTCTGGTCGGACCCGCTGACGGCGTAGCCGAGGTTCGAGAGCAACTCGGCGATGCCGCTCATCCCGATGCCGCCAATCCCGACGAAGTGCACGCGCTGCGTGCGGCCGAGCACCATGCCTCCTCTACGTCGTGGCCGACGCGCGCTGCGAGATGTTCAGCAGCACGCCCATGCCGGCCAGGCTGATCATGAGCGACGAGCCGCCGGCGCTGACGAACGGGAGCGTGAGGCCCTTGGTCGGCAGCAGCCCCAGCACCACGCTCATGTTGACGAACGCCTGCACCGCGATCATCGCGGTGAGTCCCAGGGCGAGCAGCGAGCCGAATGCGTCCGGCGCGCGCGACGCCGTTTTCAGGCCGCGCCAGGTGATGACACAGAAGCACACCAGCATCACCGAGGCGCCCACCAGGCCCAGTTCCTCGGCGACCACGGCGTAGATGAAGTCGGTGTGGGGGTACGGGAGGTACCCGAGCTTCTGCACGCTGTA
>JBLMXT010000091.1:0-5333 GCA_050257915.1 Deltaproteobacteria bacterium | reverse complement strand
AGCGGTGACGTCGGCTTGCTCACGGCGCGCTCCCTGAGGACCGTGACCTTGGAGGGACCGGGCTCGCCGTGGCGACCCGTCGCCTGCTGGGCCGTGGGACGCGGCCTCTACTTCAGCGGTGAGCCCGAGGAGGCCGAGGACTGGTTCGAAGAGGCGATCGCACTCGCCGCAGAGACCGGGCACGCGATCATGCAGGCCTCGTCACTCTCGTACTGCTCGAAGATCGCCGGCGATGCCGGCCGTCTCGATGAGCAGGAGCTGTTCGCGAATCGGGCTACGGATGTGCTGAGCGCGGAGGGCATCGAGGAGGAGGCGGGAACCATCCACTCCGCGAACGCCGCGTCGCTCGGCGCTCGCGGAAGGTTTGACGAGGCGCTCGCGTCCTTCGCACGAGCCCTTGTCCTCGCGCGTCGTCGTCGGGAACCGCTCGACCTTGCCGATATCCTTCTGCGCCAGGCGGCGCTCCTCCGCGACATCGGAGACGAAGAAGAAGAGGCCGCGTCCATCGCCGAGGCAAGAGCCGTCATCGGCGCGTGTCGCGACCCCGGAGTCCTGGCCGAGTGGCTGGCGCGCCTCGAGCCTCCCCGCGCATCGATGCCCGAAGATCAGGAGATCAGCCACAGCGAACGGCGTGTCCTCAGGCTCATGACCACGCAGCAGACCTGGCGCGAGATCGGCGACCAGCTCTACCTCTCGCGCAACACGGTCCACAGCCACACGCGCTCGATCTACCGCAAGCTCGGCGTCTCCAGTCGGGCCGATGCGGTCCGCCGCGCGCGCGAGCGCGGCCTTCTCTGAGCCTCGCCTCTCTGCTCTGACCCTCCTCCTTCACCTGGGTGAAAGCGCCCCTCGGTGCTGACGCCTCACCCGACCTGATGCGAGCCTCCGTATGATCGACGAGGTCTCTCGCCCGTGCGACGAGACCGTCACAGCCGACAGGAGGGCATCGTCATGGCAGACCAGGCGCAGGGTGCACAGTCCAAAGGGAGCAACGGCTTCTTGATCGGCGGCGGCGTGCTCCTCGCGCTGCTGCTCTTCTTCATCTTCCAGAACACCGCGGACACGACGTTCAAGTTCCTGTTCTGGTCGTTCACGTTCCCGCTGTGGCTCGGGCTCCTGATCACCGCGGTCGCTGCATTCGTGATCGGCCAGCTCGCGCTGATGTGGCGTCGCCACAAGCGTCGCCAGGCTCGTCGCGACGCACGGTAGACGGACGAGCCGCCCCCGTTCACCTGGGTGAAAACAACCGCGGCTGCTGACGGTTCACCCGACTAGCTGCCAGCCTGTGACGCGATGGATGCCAACGCGACCAGACCGACGTGCTACCGCATCGTTCTCAGGGGCGAGCTGGGCGACGACTTCCAGGCGCTGTTCGCATGCCTTCGCCTGGAGCAGGGCGGCGGCGAGACGAGCCTCACCGGCAAGCTCGATCAGGCCCAGCTGGGCGGCGTGATCGCCCGGGTCCAGGACCTCGGTCTCGAACTCGTGTCCATCGAACCGGTCGCTGAAGCTCCCGCCCTCGCCGAAGGGAGGTAGGGACCGTGCCCGCTTTCGACGCGAGGTTCCGCACACTCGGGGACGCGCCCGAGGGGGACGCCTTGAAGGCGCAGCGGGCGGTCACCCCAGAGGGCGCCGAGGCGATCGTCAAGACCGTGGAGGCCACCGACCCGCCGTCCTTCGAGGCGGGGGTCCTTGAGCAGCCGGGAAGCACGGTCACCATCGCGGTGTCGTCGGGTCCGCCAGCTCCCGCCCCCAGCGCATCGCCATGAGGAGAGGTGCCCGGTGAAACTTCGACGACCACGCCTGCACCGCGCCGTGGTGAACGGGCGGGAGATACGGAGAGTACTCCTGATCACTCCGCCTGCCAGCTCGAGCGGATCCGCGGCCGCGGGCGCCTTGCTGCCCGTAGGCCTCGCGGGCCTCGCGCAGACGCTGCGGGCAGCGGGGATCGAGGCCGAGATCTACGACGCCATGGTGTCCGCGCTCGGCCCGGATTCGATCCGGCTGGCGATCGAGCATTCGTACCCTCAAGCGGTCGTGGTGGCAGCCTGCTCGGCCACGGCCGAGGCAGCCCGCGACGTGCTCCGAGCCGCCAAGGAGATCGTTCCCGGCGTGTTCACAGTGATCGTCGGCCAGGAGTCGGCGGGCGGTGTCGTCAGAGGCGGAGCGACCGATGACGTCGTCGACTGCATCGTCGACGACGACGCTTCGCGCCTCGCCGCGCTGCTCGCCCGCATCGGGAAGGGCGAGCAGGGCGCAGAGGTGTGCGACGTCTCGAATGGCTTGACCTGACGCCGTGTCACGGCCCTTTCACCCAGGTGAAAACGGCTGCGGCTGCTGACGGTTCACCCGACTAGCTGCCAGCCTGTGACGCGATGGCTGCCGACGCGACCAGACCGACGTGCTACCGCATCGTCCTCCAGGGCGAGTTGGGCGACGACTTCCAGGTGCTCTTCGAAGGCCTGTGCCTGGAGCGTGCCGGCGGCGAGACGAGCCTCACCGGCAAGCTCGATCAGGCCCAGCTGGGCGGCGTCATCGCCCGCATGCAGGACCTCGGTCTCGAGCTCGTATCCATCGAACCCCTCAACGGCACCCAAGCGTAGGAGGTACCAAGGAATGGACAAAGGAGCTGGCTGGATCCTGTACGCCTGGCTGATGCTGCTCGTCGCCGGGATCATGGGGATCATCGACGGGATCGTCGCCCTGTCGCGATCATCGTTCTTCACCGACTACGGCGCCCACTACATCGCCGGAAACCTCACGACGTGGGGCTGGGTGGCCCTGATCATGGGCGTCCTGGCGGTCGTGGCCGCCTTCAGCGTCATGCGCGGCGGCGTCTTCGGGCAGTGGTTCGGCATCACCGTCGCTTGCGTGAGCGTCATCGTGCAGCTCACCTGGATCCCGATCGTGCCGTTCTGGGCGCTCTTCATCATGCTGCTCGACATCCTCGTCATCTACGGCCTCGCCGTCTACGGCGGCAATCAGGACACGGCCTGACCGCACGGTCGACTCGACCCGCAACAACGCAAGGAGTGATGTGCGATGAGCAAACCGTTCAAAGGCAAGATCAACATCGACATCCAGGATTCGACGCCTGACTGGACGCCGTACGCCCAGCCGGTGCCTCCCGACGGGGCGCCGAGTGTCCTCTACATCATCCTCGACGACGTCGGCTTCTCGGCCCTCGAGCCCTACGGCGGGACGATCGAGGTGCCGAACATCAAGCGCATCGCCGACGCCGGCCTGAAGTACACCAACTTCCACACGACGGCACTCTGCTCGCCGACGCGCTCGTGCTTCCTGACCGGTCGCAACCACACGACGAACGGCATGGCCTGCATCGCCGAGGCGTCATCGGGAGTCCCGAACGCGAACGGTCACATCCCGATGGAGTGCGCCATGGCTCCCGAGGTGCTGGGCGAACTCGGTTGGAGCACGTTCATGGTCGGCAAGTGGCACCTCTGCGCTGAGGACGAGGAGAACCTGGCGTCGAGGCGGCGTGGCTGGCCTTCAGGCCGCGGCTTCGACCGTTGGTACGGATTCATTGGCGCCGAGACCAACCAGTGGTATCCCGACCTGATCCACGACAACCACCCGGTCGACCCGCCGGCGACGCCGGAGGAGGGCTATCATCTCTCGGTCGACATCACCGACAAGGCGCTCTCGTACATCAGGGACATGAAGGCGGTTGCGCCCGACAAGCCGTTCTTCCTCTACTATTCGTTCGGCGCCGGCCATGCACCGCATCAGGTGCCGAAAGAGTGGGCCGACAAGTATAAGGGCAAGTTCGACATGGGCTACGAGGCCTATCGCGAGCTGGTCTTCAAGAACCAGAAGAAGATGGGGATCATCCCCGAGCACGCTGAGCTCTCGCCGATCAATCCCTACAGCGATCTGAAGGGTCCCAAGGGGCAGGAGTGGCCGTACGCGGACACCGTCCTGCCGTGGGACACGCTCAAGGATGACGAGAAGAAGCTCTTCTCCCGCATGGCCGAGGTCTACGCGGGGTTCGTCAGCCACGCCGACGCCCAGATCGGCCGCATGCTCGACTACCTCGAGGACTCGGGGCAGCTCGAGAACACCCTGATCGTGCTCGTCTCCGACAACGGCGCCTCAGGCGAAGGTGGCCCGACCGGCTCGGTCAACGAGAACAAGTTCTTCAACAGCATCCCGGACTCGCTCGAGGACAACCTCAAGTACCTCGACGTGCTCGGCAGCCCGCTCACGTACAACCACTACCCGACCGGTTGGGCCTGGGCCTTCAACACGCCGAACAAGCTATGGAAGCGGTATGCCAACTACCAGGGCGGCACGGCCGACCCGATGATCGTGTCGTGGCCGGCACAGATCAAGAAGACGGGCATCCGCACGCAGTACGAGCACGCGATCGACATCGTGCCCACGATCTACGACTGCCTCGGCGTCGAGATGCCTGAGGTCTACCGGGGCGCGGCGCAGGTCCCGCTCGAGGGCGAGAGCTTCAAGGCGACCTTCGATGACGAGAAGGCCAAGGGCAGGGGCACGCAGTTCTACTCCATGCTCGGCACCCGCGGCATCTATCACGACGGCTGGAAGGCCGCGTCTGTGACGCCCGCCATGCCGGACGCATGGGCAGAGTTCGCTACGCAACGCTGGGAGCTGTTCAACACCGAGGACGACCCGAGCGAGTGCCACGACCTGGCCGAGGAGAACCCGGACAAGCTGGCGGAGCTCGTCGCCCTCTGGTGGTCCGAGCCGGGCAAGTACAACGCCCTGCCGCTCGAGTCGCGGAAGTCGGTCGACATCCTCACGGCTTGGCGGCCGCAGGTCTCCAAGCCGCGCGACCAGTACGTCTACTATCCGGGCTGCGCCGAGGTTCCCGAGGCGGTGGCCGTGAACGTCCGCAACCGCTCCTACGGCATCTCCGCAGACGTCACGATCGACACCCCCGAAGCCGGCGGCGTGTTGTTCGCACACGGCTGCCGTTTCGGCGGCCACGCCCTGTACATCAAGGACGGCAAGCTCAAGTACGACTACAACTACGTCGGCGAGATCGACCAGTACGTCGAATCGTCCAAGCCGGTCCCGACCGGTGACGTCAGGCTCTCGGCCTCCTTCATCAAGGACGACAGCGATGCTATGCCGACCACCGGCACGCTGAGTCTCTACTTCAACAAGGAGAAGGTCGGCGAGGCCAAGATCAAGACCCAGCCCGGCAAGTTCGCGCTCGCCGGCGAAGGCCTCAACGTCGGCCGCGACGGCGGCGAGCCCGTGACGAGCGACTACCCCGGAGAGGCGCCTTGGGCGTTCACCGGCGGCACGCTCCACAAGGTCATCGTCAACGTTTCCGGTGA
>JBLMXT010000090.1:0-2748 GCA_050257915.1 Deltaproteobacteria bacterium | reverse complement strand
TCAGGCTTTCGCCCATTGCGCAAGATTCCCCACTGCTGCCTCCCGTAGGAGTCTGGGCCGTGTCTCAGTCCCAGTGTGGCTGATCGTCCTCTCAGACCAGCTACGGATCGTCGCCTTGGTGAGCCATTACCCCACCAACAAGCTAATCCGGCGCGGGCCCATCCCAGAGTAGAAGCCGAAGCTACCATTTGGCGCGACCTACTTGGCAGATCGCGCGTCATCCGGTATTAGCGTCCCTTTCGGAACGTTATCCCAGTCTCCGGGGCAGGTTGCCCACGTGTTACTCACCCGTTCGCCACTGTACTCACACCCGAAGGTGCTTTCTCGTTCGACTTGCATGTGTTAAGCACGCCGCCAGCGTTCGTCCTGAGCCAGGATCAAACTCTCCGTGAAAACTTGGTGCTAGCGTCCGAAGACGCGAGACAAGCTTAGAGAGAGCTCGAAAGCTCAAAAGCCGAAGCACGAATGCCTCGGTTGTCTGTGACTCCCAAACCGCCGGCCCGAAGGCCGCCGGTCAGCAATAGGAGCCACTGACGGGATAAATCATTTGAACCAGGCACACCCGAAGGCGTGCCAGGCGCACTGGCGTCCACCGATCATCGTGCCGCCACGAGGGCGACGCCGAGTGATCGGCTTCCTCATCCTGTTCAGTTTTCAAAGACCTCGTGCCCGTGGGCACTTGGTGAATCGCACGCGGTTTCGGAGCGCACGAACCCTGCAGAGATGATCGCGGGGTTTGGCTTACCTCACCACACGTCCCGGCAGGGACTTCCTAGTATACAGGAAGCGGCCGAGCCGTTCAACGATTCGCGCTCTTGGTCATCATCGAGACGCTGTCTGCGACGAGCGGACTCCTCAAGCGCTCAGGGAGTATACCCCGTGGAAGGGCGGTGTCAACCTGACTCCGGCAAATTCTTTGCGCGAGGCTCGCGGAGGCTCGCCGCACGCCTGAAGGAGCGGAACAGGCGCGCCTCAGACGCCCCGGATCACGCCCTGCGCCCCGGCGGACTTGCCGGCCTTGAGGCGCCGGCCGGCGAGGGCGGCGGCGGGGACGGCGAGGTCGGAGACCGGCTCGCCGTCCAGGCTGACGCCGCCCTGCTGGATGCGCCGGCGCCACTCGCTGCGCGTCTGGCCGAGCCAGCGCTCGAGGACGGCCGGCAGGAACACCGTGCCGTCCTCCCCCACGTCGCCGGCCTCGAGCGCCAGCTCCTGGAGGCCGGCGGCGGACTCGTGGCGGCGGAAGACGCTGTCGAAGTGCTCTTCCGCCGCGGCGGCCGCCTCCGCGCCGCGCAGCCGCGTGATGACCTCGCGCGCGAGGCGCGCCTTGAGGTCACGCGGGTTCACGGCGCCGCTCTGGTAGTCCTGTTCGATCCGCGCCAGCTCGTCGGCGTGGTGCGGCGTGAGCAGACGGAAGTACGTGAGCATCACCTCGTCGGGGATGCTCATGACCTTGCCGTACATGTCCCGCGGGTCCTCGGTGACGCCGATGTAGTTGCCGACGCTCTTGCTCATGCGCTCGACGCCGTCGGTGCCCGGCAGGATGTCCATGGTCATGACCGCCTGCGGCTCCTGGCCGAAGTAGGCCTGCAGGTCGCGGCCCATGAACAGGTTGAAGACCTGGTCGGTGCCGCCGAGCTCGATGTCGGCGTGGACGGCCACCGAGTCGTAGCCCTGCGCGAACGGGTAGAGCATCTCGAGCATGCTGATGGGCTGGTGCGCCGCCCACCGCTTGGCGAAGTCGTCGCGCTCGAGGATGCGGGCCACCGTGGTCGTGGACGTGATCTCGAAGAGCTGCTCCATGGTGAGCGGCGCGAGCCACTCGCCGTTGTAGGGCATCTCGAGCTTCGCCGGGTCGTCGTCCAGGATGAGGAACGCCTGCGCCTTGTAGGTCTCGGCGTTGGCGTCGATGACCGCGCCGTCGAGGCGCGGGCGCGTCTTGCTGCGGCCCGATGGGTCGCCGATGCGCGCCGTGTAGTCGCCGATGATGAGCACCGCGACGTGGCCGGCGTCCTGGAACTGGCGGAGCTTGTTGAGGACCACGGTGTGCCCGAGGTGGATGTCGGGCGCCGTGGGGTCGACGCCGAGCTTGACGCGCAGCGGACGGCCCTCGCGCGCGGCGAGGTCGAGCTTGGCCTCGAGCGCGCCCTCGGGCAGCACGTCGACGGCGCCGATCATGAGGTCGTCGAGAAGGCGGCGGTCGGCCACGGCTCGGTCCTTTCGAACGGGTACGGCGACTCGGACGGGCCGGCCGGAGGCTCCGGGCGCGCCAGCGCACGAGAGCCCGCGCCGGGCGGCGCGGCCGCCGTGGATGATAGCACAGGGCGAGCCGGAGCCCGGCCGACGAACGGTCAGGCGACGCCGCGGAAGAGGTGGCCGGTGGTCGAGCGCTCGCGCGACGCCAGCGGCGCGAGCGCCTCGAGGCCGCCCGCGGCGAAGGCGGCGCGCTCGGCCTGGTCCATCACAACCTGCTCGACGACGAAGGTGGCGACGCCGGCCTCGCGCAGCTCGTCCAGAGTGGGCGCGAGGTTGGTCACCCGGGCGTTGAAGACCCGCGCGCCGCCCGAGTCCGCCTCCGCCGGGAACTCGTACCCCTTGGCGTCCTCGAGCAGGAGCGAGACGTGCTCGCCGGGGCCGGGCGCCTCGTAGAGCCCCTCGGCCCGGCCCAGACGGTCGCGCGTGCGCAGCACTTGCTGCCGTCCGAACGCGAGGATCTCCAGCGCCGGCGGCGCGTCCGGGACGGACGCGGCG
>JBLMXT010000089.1:0-8970 GCA_050257915.1 Deltaproteobacteria bacterium | reverse complement strand
CTCGCGCTCCTCGGCCACCAGGCCCACGGTGGCGCGCGCCTTGCCGCGCGGGCGCGTGCCCTTCTTGGGCTTCGGCCAGGTGCGGACGGCGGCCTCCACGGCCTTCGGGCCGCCGGCCGCGAACGCCTCCGCCAGCTGCGCCAGCACCTCGGCGTCCGGGCTCGCGGCGGCGAACTCCGCCGCCGCGATGTCGTAGCCGTTGCCGTTTAAGCTCAGCGAGACGCCGCCCCAGGCCTTGACGGCCTCGAGCGGCGGCGCGTCCGTGATCGAGTCCCCGACGTACATGACGCCGCCGCCCGCTACGCCCTCGGCGGCGACGATCTCCTCGAGGGCGGCGAGCTTCTGGCCGCCGCCGACGGGGTGCACGGCGGCCAGCATCTCGCCGCTCACCTTGCCGTCCATCCGCGTCCAGAACAGATCGTCGAGCTCGGCGACCGTCTCCCGGTCCTCCGCCGCGAGGTCGTCCGCGCCCCGCGCCCCGTCCGGGATCTCGATGACGGGGCGCGCCAGCAGCCGCGCGGCCACCTCGCGCAGCCACGCCGCCTCCGCCTCGGGCATGTGCCAGGCGTCGAGGCTCAGCTCCGTGCAGCGCACGCGCTCGAAGGGGAACCCGGCGAGCTCGCAGAGCGCGCGCAGGTACGGGGTGTACGAGGTCGAGATGATGTAGGTGGGCAGGAGGGCGCTCACGGCGTCCAGCGTCTTGAGCGCCTGGGGCACCAGCAGGACCTGCTCCGCGCTGAACAGCTCCACGTCCTCGTCGCTGACGTAGTTGGCGCGCAGGAACGGCGGCAGCAGGCGCAGCGTGTCGCCGGCGTTGTAGCCCGGCATGGCGACCACGTCGGCGAGGAAGTCGTCGTAGCGGCTGAGGCGGGCGAACAGCTCGGCGCCGTCCGGGACGAACCGCTCCGCGACCTCCTGGGCGTTGTCGTTGCGGGTCAGCGGACCTTCGCAGTCGGTGACGTAGATGCGGCCGGCGCTCATCGGCCGGCCACCTCCTCGTCGACCTCCTCGGTGAGGTCGAGCGGCAGGCGGGTCGACTCGGCGAACACGCCGCCGTTGGCCGTGTTCAGCCGGCCCTCGGCGAACTGCCGCAGCGTCCGGTAGAGCAGTGGGATCTCACGGATCTCGCCACGGCGGCGGACCTCCGCGAACAGCGGCTCGGCCTCGCCCTCGGCGGCGGCGATCTGCGCCACGCTCATCGTGGCGCGCTTGGCGCGGAACTGTGCCCAGAGCGGGTCCCAGTCCGGGCCCCGCAGGGAGAAGCGGAAGGTGCTGACGACGGGGCCCCGGTCCAGCTGCGCGGTGGCGAGGTGGATCATCGCGCCGGTCTCGTCGGCCTCGTTCTCGAGCAGCTCCCAGATGACCTGCTGCCAGGTGCCCTTGGGTCCTCCCGGGAGCGCGGGATGAAGGTTGAGGATGGCGAACCTGCGGCAGAGGGACGGGCTGGCGATGAGCATGTACCCGGCCATCACCAGCACGCCGAGGTTGTACGGCACGAGCAGGTCGGCGACGCCACGGTGGTACTCCCTGCGCCAGTCGGCGCGCGAGACGCCGAGCTTCTGCGCCTCGGCCCAGCTGGCCCTGCTGGACAGGGTGACGACGGGAAGGCCGAGGCGCTCCACCAGGTCGAGGAAGCGGTCGCTCTCGGGTTCTTCGCCGCGCTCGCGGTCGCTGAACACGGCGCCGATGTCGAGGGACAGCTCGTCCTGCTGCGCGCGCGCGACGACGTCCGACAGGAGGTTGCAGGCCGCCTGGTCGCGGCCGCTGGAGAGCCAGCCGATCCTCACCAGCCGCTCCCCGGCTGAAGGACGTCCTCCCCACGCTCCGCCGCGAGGCGCTCGCGCCAGGCCGCGGCGTCGGGGTAGGCGCTGCGGCCGAGGCCGGAGATGCCGCGGCTCGCCGCCCAGGCGGCGAGCCGGCCGGCGCTCTCGAGCCCGGCCTGCTCGATCATGGCGGCGAGGAAGCCGGCGGCGAAGAGGTCGCCGGCGCCCGTGACGTCCACGACCTCCGCCGGCAGCGGCGGCACGTACAGATCGACGCGGCGGCCGACGAGGCGCGCCCCCCGGCCGCCCATCTTGACGATGACGAGGCCGACGCCGGCGTTGAGCAGGAAGTCGAGAGACTCCGGCAGCGAGAGGCCGCAGAGCATCTCGAGCTCCGTCTCCGTCGAGAAGAGGTAGGCGCAGCGCTGCAGGATCGGCAGGAAGCGCTTGACGCCTTTGCGCGCGTAGATCTCGCCGGGGTCGAAGGCGACGTCGACGCCGGCGGGCAGCCGCTCGAGCAGCGCCAGCTGGGCCTCGAGCGGGCCGTCGCCGGCGAAGCTCGAGAAGAGGGCGAAGCGGGTGCGCGGCAGCCTCTTGGGCAGGTCGGCCGGCGAGAACGCGTCGTTGGCCGCCGGCCAGACGAGGTTGCGCCGCTCGCCGTCCTCGTCGAGCAGCACGTAGACGCGGCCGGTCTCTCCCTCGCGGTGCACCAGCCGGGAGTCGCCCGGGGCCAGCTCACCAAGGAGGAAGCGGCCGTCCTCGTCGGCGCCCACCCGGCCGACCATCGTCGCCGCGTACCCGAGGCGCGCGAGCGCGTTGACCGTGTTGGCCGCCTGGCCGCCGCCGGCGCGCACGGGGTCGACGTTGGCGAGGGCTTCGTCCACCGCCTTGAACACCGCGGCGCTCATCAGCTGCTCGGTGCCGGGCGGCCCCAGCTCGTCCCACAGCGGGAAGCTGCGGGGGAGCCGGTAGATCAGATCGAGGTTGAGGGCGCCGCAGCCGATCAGGTCGACCGGCCTCATACGCGGAGCTCCCCGACGTAGCGGACCGCGTCCCCGCCGTCCCGGCCGACGACCGTGCCGACGACGCGCGCGGCGAAGTTGCCCTTCTCGATGACGGCGACGTTCTTCTCCGCGTGCGCGGGGTCCATGGCGAGGACCATGCCGAGCCCGCAGTTGAAGGTCTTGAGGAGCTCGGGGCGGTGGACGCCGAGACCGTGGAGCCAGCCGAACAGCGGGCTCGGCGTCCAGGTCTCGAGGTCGATGACGGCGGCGAGGTCGTCCGGCACGGCGCGCCCGACGTTGTCGGGGAAGCCGCCGCCGGTGATGTGCGCCGCCGCGTGCACGCCGCCGGCGTGACCGAGATCGTGCAGCACGGGGCTGTAGATCGCGGTCGGCGTGAGCAGCACGTCGCCGACGGTGGACCTGGGGTCGTAGCAGGGGCCGAACCCCTCCCCTGGGGTGATGCAGAGGCCCACCCCGCCGCCCTCGCCGATGAAGTTGCTTTCGAGGTCGATGGCGTGGGCCTTGAGCAGGTGGCGGATGAGGCTGAAGCCGTTACTGTGGACGCCGGTGGAGTCGATGCCGACGAGGACGTCGCCCTCCTGGACCAGGTGAGGTCCCCAGAGCTCGTCACGCTCGGCGATGCCGACGGCGAAGCCGGCCATGTCGAAGTCGCCGTCGGGGAACTGGCCGGGGTGCTCGGCCGTCTCGCCGCCGAGCAGCGCGCACTGGGCGCGCACGCAGCCTTCGTCCACCCCGGCGACGATCTCGGCGACCTGCTCGGGCACGACCTTGCCCACCACCAGGTAGTCGAGGAAGAAGAGCGGGACCGCCCCGCAGGCGGAGACGTCGTTGACGCTCATCGCGACGAGGTCGATGCCGATGGTGTCGAGGCGGCCCATGCGGCGCGCGATCTCGATCTTGGTGCCCACGCCGTCGGCGCCGGACACCAGCACCGGGTCCTTGAGGCGCGGCAGGCGCATGGCCCCGCCGAACCCGCCGAGGCCGCCGAGGATCAGCGGGTGCTGCGTGCTCCTGAGGCTTCGCTTCATGAGTTCGACGGCGCGGTTGCCCGCCTCGACGTCGACGCCGGCCGTCTTGTACGTGAACCCGTGCTCCTCTGCCACCTGCGCTCCCGTCCGGTTGTCCGCACAGTCTACGTCCTGCCTCCGCCCGGCATCCAGTGCTCCGCGGAGGTTTCGTGGACGCCCCCGGCGACGTACCATCCGGCTATGCAGCGCGGAGGGATGAGAAGGGGCCTGTGGGTGGTCTGCTGCGCAGTCGTGCTGGCGCCGGGCGTCTGCGCCGTGGCGCTGGCGCTGGTCGGCTGCGCCGCGCCGCGGGAGGTGGCCGCCGCCACCACCGGCGCGGCGGTCAGGCCGCTCTACGACCGCGGCTACAAGTGCGACCTGGTGGAGCGACTCCCGGAGCCGCCGGAGCTCGTGATCTTCGGGGGCTCGCGCGCGCAGCGGTTCGAGCCCACCCTCGCCGAGGAGCTCACCGGCCTGCCCGCGTTCAACTTCGCCGTGCAGAACAGCCGTCCCGAGGACGTCTACGCCATGGCCAGGCATCTCTTCTGGCGGGCGCCGGGCGTCAAGCTCCGCTGCTTCTGGGCGCTGCAGGCCACCACGCTCTCCGATGCGCCGCTCCACCCGGGCCTGCTCGCCGAGCGGCGCCTCAGCCGGTTCTTGCCGGAGTACCTGCTCGCGGAGCAGCGCACGATCCCGGTGAGCGGCCAGGGCCGCGAGCTGAGCCCGGACAACCGGTTCGCCGCGCGCGGCAACCTCGTCCACAACTCCTACGACGCGCGGGTCGAGCGCGGAGTCCCCTTCGAACGCACGCTCGCCGGCTACCTGGCGTCGCTCGTCCCTCGCGCCGGGGCGCCTGCTTCTTACGACAGCGCTCGCGCGAGGAAGTACTTCGAGCGCACGCTCCAGCTGTTCAACCTGCACGACGTGGAGCCGGTGCTGGTGATCATGCCGTATCACCCGACCGCGCTGGCGGCGTTCCGCGCGGTCGGGTGGGGCGCCAAGGAGAAGGCGCTCAAGACCTATCTGAAGAGCCTGCGCGGCGCGTACCGCTTCCACCTGCTCGACTACACGGACATCGAGAGCTTCCGCGGCAGCAGGGACGCGTTCTACGACGGCGCGCACGTCACGGCGGCCAACGCGCGCCGGATCCTCGCGCAGGCCGTCGAGGACGCGCCTGCCGGCTTCCGCTAGACCCGGCCGGCCGGCTTCCGCCGGGTCCGTCCGGCCCGCGATGGTCTCCACCCTTGCAGGTGTCCGGCCACGCTGCTTGAAGAGGACGCCATCCTGGGAGGGAGCCTGTGGCCGTCACGACCCCGAAGCGACAAGTGAGCCTGCACTTCCGCGTGCGCCCCCTGCTCCTGCGCTGGCTGGTGAGTGCGCTCTGCCTTGCCCTCACCGTCCTCGTCGTGCCCCACGTGTTCATGTCCGGCGAGTACCGGGTGCTGTCGTGGATCATCATCAGCGGGGTGTTCGGGCTCCTCATGACGTTCGTCAAGCCGTTGCTCCAGCTGCTCCTCCTCCCTCTGATCTTCGTCTCGTACGGACTCGTCATCGTCCTCATCAACACGATCATCGTGTGGATGCTCTCCTGGATCTTCGCGGACCGTTTCCGCGTGGAGCACATTCTGTGGGCGCTCGTCGCCGGGCTGGTGAGCGGGCTGCTCATCGGACTGCTCGAGAACCTGTTCGGCCTGTCCCCGCCCATCGTCCAGGGCGGTCCTGACGCGCTGCGCAGGGAGATGGCGCGCGCCAAGCCCGGTCACCTCGAGGGCGAGCTGCTGGACGCCGCCGTCAAGGGCAAAGAGAAGCTCGAGGAGATCACGGCGAAGCCCGACGACGACGCCCCCGAGGAGGAGCGGCCATGAGGCGTTCCTCGCTGGACAAGCTGCGCGAGGACCTGCGCCTGCAGCAGGTCTACAACACGCTCCTCCGCTACGGCTACGACACCGTCCTGGACCGGACCGCCTACCTGGGCGGGTTCCGGCACGCGATGCAGAGCTGGGTGTGGCGCATGCCCAAGGGCTGGGAGGAGCCGCCGCCCGCCGTCAAGCTGCGGCTCATGCTCGAGGAGCTCGGGCCGACCTACGTGAAGATCGGCCAGATCGTCTCGAGCCAGGCGTCCGTGCTCCCGGTCGACATGGCGACGGAGCTGTCGCGGCTGCAGGACGCCGTGCCGCCGTTCCCCTCGGACCAGGTGCGCGAGCGCATCGTCGAGGAGCTCGGCGGCCCGCCCGAGGAGCTGTACGCGTCGTTCGAGCCCGAGCCGTTCGCGGCCGCCTCCACCGCGCAGGTCCATCGAGCCACGCTGCACGACGGCACGCTGGTCGCGGTCAAGGTGCAGCGCCCGGACATCCAGACCAAGATCCGCGCCGACCTCGGCATCCTTCTGAACGCGGCGCGCGTCGTCTCGGCGAGGTCGGAGACGGTCCGCTCGCTCGACATCTCCGGCATGCTCGAGCAGTTCTCGTCGGGCGTGCTCGAGGAGCTCGACTACCGCGGCGAGGCCTACAACGCCATGCGCCTCGCTGACAACATGCACGGCCTCCCGGGTATCCACGTGCCGCGCATCTACGCCGACCTCTCCACCTCCAGGGTGATCACCCAGGAGTTCGTCGTCGGCGTCAAGGTCAGCGACGTCGCGGCTATCGAGGCGGCCGGGCTCGACCGGGACCTTATCGCCCGCAACGCGCTCCGGGCGCTCATCAAGCAGCTCCCGGTGGACGGTTTCTTCCACGCCGACCCGCACCCCGGCAACCTCCTCCTGAACCTGGACACCGGCGTCCTCACCTTCATCGACCTCGGGATGATGGGAGAGCTCGACCTGCAGAAACGGCTGCGGCTCGGCCAGCTCATGATCGTCGCCCAGCAGGGCAGCGTGGAGGGCATGGCCGACGCGCTCCGCGGCATGAGCACGCCGTTCAAGGGAGACGTCGACGAGAAGGCCTTCAGACGCGACTTCGCCCGCCGCATGGGCCGCTACATGAGTCGCGGCCGCGTCGCCTCGTTCGGAGAAGTGGCGAACGAGGGCTTCGAGCTGCTGCGCATCCACGGCCTGCGGCTGGACGCCGACCTCACGCTGGCGGTCAAGGCGCTCGTGCAGACGGAGAGCGTCGCGCGAGCGCTCTCCACCGACAGCGGCCTGCTCGCGGAGGGGGTGCCGCTGCTCAGGGACATGGCGCTCGAGGCCATCTCCGGGGAGAAGCTCGTCGACGAGGCCAAGAAGCAGCTCATGGGCGTCGCCGGCCAGGTGGCGGAGCGCATCCCGACGCTGAGCGAGGCGACGACCAAGTGGCTCGACCAGTATCAGAAAGGTCGGTTCGAGGTCACCGTCGACACGTCGCAGCTCTCCAAGGAGGTCACCCGGCTGACGCGCCTCGGGCGCGAGATCGTCATCGCCGTCATGCTCGTCGGCATGCTGGTCGGGTCGGCCGTCGCCTCCTACGGCATCGCGACGGTGGAGCTCGACGGCCCGATCTGGAACCTTCTCGAGCGCATCGCTCCGGTCGGCTTCGTGCTCTCGCTGATCCTGAGCTTCCTCATCGTGCTGCGGCTCACGTGGCGCTGGCTGCGCGGCGCCTCGGCCGACGAGGACTGACGCGGCTGGGCGACGGGCTCAGGCCTCGGCCGGCAGCGACTCGGCGGACCCCGGCGGTCCCGCATCCTGGTCGCCCGGCGGCCCTCCCTCCGCCGTGGACACGGCGACCGGCGAGCCGGAGAACAGCCCGGCCGCCTTCAGCTTCAGGCGCGCGTCGAGGAAGATCTTGAGGAACGGCGCCGCGAACACGCCGCCCACGGCGCCGAACAGCATGCTCCCGGCGGTCGTGGCGAACAGCACGGCCAGCGGGTGCAGCTTGAGCGCCGACCCGAGCGCGAACTGCGAGACGATCGTCTGCAGGTAGCCGTTCGAGATGATGACGATGATGAGCATCGGGATGGCCTTGGCCGGCCCGCCCGACCCGAGCGCGATCAGGACGGCGAACGCGCCGCTGACGATCGCGCCGAAGAACGGGATGTAGTTGGTGAACCAGCCCACGACGAAGATGGTCCCCGCGAGCGGCACGCCGATGACCAGCGCTCCCACGCCCATCACGGCGCCGTTGAAAAGGCCGACGAGGGTGCTGCCGTAGAGATACCCGCGGAAGAACCGCGCGCTGTTCGCGAGGATCTCGTAGCCCACCGCCGGCGGCACCGGCCCCATCCGCTTTGACGCCCACCTGGCCAGCTTGCGCCCCTGGATGAGCGACCAGACGAGGATGTTGAGGCTGATGAACGCGCCGAAGATGAGGCTGGCGATGCCGCCGATGAGGTCGATGGCCGTGCCGGCGAGCCCACTCGCGGCGTCCTTGGCCAGGTTCTGGACGCTCGCCTTGAGCGAGTCGATCTGCTCCTGCGAGACACTCGTCGACGTGAGCGCCTTCTGGAGCTCCGCCCACGCGTCATCGAGCCTGGCCTCGATGGTCGGTATCTGCTTGAAGATGCTGTAGACGATGAGCGCGCCGACGGCGATGCCGAGAAGGATGAGGAGGACGCACACGATGACCGCCCCCAGCCCCCGCTTGACGCGGTGCTTCTGGAGCCAGTCCACCAGGGGGAGGAACGTGCCCGCGAAGAGCACGGCGAACAGCGCCGCGAGGAGCAGCACCCGGGTCGCGGCGAGGAGGAAGAACAGGAGGACGAGCAGGAGGATGACGAGGATGATGATCCCGCTCCACTTGCCGATGTCGCTCGCCCAGGCGGCCACGGCCCAGCGGCTGGTCGCGCCCGGCGCGGCGGCCGTGCGCGCGTCCCGCTGCTGTTCGGCCGCCGCGCCCGGCCCTGCCTGCTCGCTCGTCATGCGGTCCCCCGTTGTGGATCGTGGAGCGCTTGCCGTTGGCGCATGGTAACCCAGCGGTAGGCAGATGCGATAGCAGCCGCCTGCTCCCGGAGCGGTACCCGGTGACCGGGGACGCAGCCCCCCGGTAGCGGCCTGGTCAGGAGGTCTCGCCGCGCGTCAGAGGCCCTCCACGGCCTCGAGCCGTCCAGAGCGGATCGCCTCCAGGAACGCCTGGTAGTCGCGCTCGTTCTGGTCCGCGTAGCGCGTGGAGAAGTCGGTCATCGCCACGTCGAACTTGTCGTTCTTGCCGAGGTAGACGGCGATCGCCGAGACCGGCATGACCCATCGCAGACAGGTCCGGC
>JBLMXT010000088.1:0-3507 GCA_050257915.1 Deltaproteobacteria bacterium | reverse complement strand
CTGGTCCGAGAGGGGTGGAGCCTCCTCGGGCGCAACGTGCGCATCGGCCGCGGCGAGCTCGATCTCATCGCCCGCCGCGGCGACGTCCTCGCCTTCGTCGAGGTCAAGGCGCGGCGGTCGGCGGCGTTCGGCTCTCCCGAGGACGCGGTCGACGCGCGCAAGCGGCGGAAGGTCGCGCGGCTCGCCGAGCTCTGGCTCTCGTGCAGGCCATGGGCCCTTCGCGGCGTCTGCGACGTGCGCTTCGACATCGTCGCGGTCGATGCCTCGTCCCGGCCGCCGGAGGTCCGTCATCTGCCGGCCGCCTTCAGGCTGGACGAATGACCGCGCCGGGGCGACGAGCGGCCGCGATCGGCCGGCACCGGGGAGGGCGAGATGCTCGCGCGCGTCGCCAGTGAGGCGCTCAGCGGCCTGCAGGGCCGGCCGGTGATGGTGGAGGCCGACGTCGTCGCCGCGGCTCCCGCGTTCAGCGTGGTCGGCCTCCCGGACGCGTCCGTGCAGGAGAGCAGGGAGCGGGTGCGCGCCGCGATCGTCAACTCGTCCTTCGACTTCCCGTCCCGGCGCATCACGATCAATCTCGCTCCGGCGGACCTGCGCAAGGAGGGCCCGTCGTTCGACCTGCCCATCGCGCTCGCCTTCCTTCTCGCGACCGGACAGGTGCGGGATGGCTCGGACGGCCGCGGGCCACTGGCCGCCGTCGGTGAGCTCGGGCTCGACGGCGGGCTGCGGCCGGTCGCCGGGGCGCTCGCCGTCGCGCAGAGTCTCCGCTCCCGCGGCGTCCGGGGACTCGTGCTCCCGGCCGGCAACGCGGCCGAGGCGGCGCTGGTCCCCGGGCTGGAGGTCTATGCGGCGTCCTCGCTCGCCGAGGCGGTGGCGCAGATCGAGGCCGGCGGCCGCGAGGCCGCCCCGCCGGCCGACCTCGACGCGCTGCTGGCAGCGGCGCCTCCGGGCGACGCCGACTTCTCCGACATCGTCGGGCAGGAGGGCGTCAAGCGCGCGCTCGAGATCGCCGTCGCCGGCGCGCACAACGTGCTCATGACGGGCCCGCCGGGCGCGGGCAAGACCATGCTCGCGCGGCGGCTGCCGGGCATCATGCCGCCGCTCACCCGCGATGAAGCGATCGAGATCACCCGCATCCACAGCGTCGCGGGGCTGCTGGCGCCCGGAGAGCCTCTGGTGGTGCGGCGGCCCTTCCGAGCGCCGCACCACACCATCTCGTCTCCGGGGCTCGTCGGCGGCGGCGGCACGCCGCGCCCGGGCGAGGTGAGCCTCGCCCACCTCGGCGTGCTGTTCCTCGACGAGTTCCCCGAGTACAGGCTCTCGGCCCTCGAGGGCCTCCGCCAGCCGCTCGAGGACGGCGAGGTGACCATCAGCCGCCGGCTCACGGCGGTGACGTATCCCGCGCGGCTGATGCTCGTCGCCGCGATGAACCCCTGCCCGTGCGGGTTCGCCGGCGACAAGGAGCGCGAGTGCTCCTGCATGGGCTCTCGCCTGCAGCAGTACCGGTCCCGCCTGAGCGGGCCTCTGCTCGACCGCATCGACCTGCGCCTGGACGTGCCTCGGGTGCCGCCGAGGGCGCGCCGCGACAAGAGGCCGTCGGAGAGTTCGGCCGTGATCCGCGACCGCGTGGTGGCCGCGCGGCGGCGGCAGCTGGCGCGCCTGGCGGGTACGGGGGCGTACGCCAACGCGCACATGACCACGCGCCAGCTGCGCCGCTTCTGCGGCCTTGACGCCGCGGCGACCAGGAAGCTCGACCAGGCCTACGACCGCATGCGCCTCAGCGCGCGCGCCGCCGACAGGGTGGTCAAGGTGGCGCGCACGATCGCGGACCTCGACGGCGCCGAGGCGATCTCCGCCGCCCACCTCGCCGAGAGCCTCAACTACAGGGACCGGGAGGGAGAGCCCGTTGGCTGAGCGCGCGGCCGGGGCGAGGGCGATGTGCGTCTGGCTCGGTACCCTCGCCTCGTATCGGCCCGGGCTCATCGGCCAACTCGTGCGTGAGTACCGGACGACGGCGGACCTTGTGCAGCGTCCGCCGCGCGAGATCGTCGCCTTCGCGGCACGGAGGGGCGGCCGGGGAGTGCGTGAGGCCACGGAGAAGGCGTACGCGCGAGTTCCCACGGCGGGGCGGACCTCGGATGCCGAGCGCTTCGCCGCGGCGCTGCGCGAGGGTCCGGCGGCCTGCCTGCGCCGGGCCGAGCGCCGCCCGCCGGGCGACACGGTGGTCGCGTGGAGCGAGGCGCTCTACCCGGACCAGCTCCGCGACCTGCCGGACCCGCCGCTCTGCCTGTTCGTCCGCGGCGGGGCGGACGCCGCGTCCGCGCGGGCACGTCTCTCCGCCCTCGTCGACACGCCGCTCGTCGCGGTCGTCGGCACGCGCTCGCCCTCTCCCTACGGCGAGGACATGGCCCGGCTGGTGGCCGGCGGTCTCTTCCGCGCCGGCGTCGTGGTGGTCAGCGGACTCGCGCTCGGGATCGACGCCGTCGCGCAGAAGGCCGCCGTCGATGCCCACGCTGCCTTGCGGGAGGCGGCTCTGGATGCCGACGCCGGGCCGCCACTCTCGACCGTCGCCGTGCTCGGCTGCGGCGCCGACGTCGTCTATCCGCGCGGTAACGCCAGCCTCTACGCGCGCGTCGCCGGCGGCGGTCTGATCCTCAGCGAGTTCGCCTGGGGCGTGCCGGCGCGCGTCTGGCGCTTCCCGGCGCGCAACCGGGTCATGGCCGCGCTCGGGCGTGCGGTCGTCCTGGTGGAGGGTGCGAAGCAGAGCGGCGCGCGGATCACCGCGGGGCACGCCTCCGATCTCGGGCGTGATGTGCTTTGCGTCCCCGGAGAGGCAGGACGCAAGCTCAGCGAGGCGCCCAATCGGCTGCTCGACGAAGGCGCGCGTGTCTGCGAGAGCGCCGCCGACGTCCTGCGCGTCATCGGCGTGAGCGATCCGGGGCCCGGAGCGGGTCCGGGCGCCGGGGGCGCCGAGCTCCCGCTGCTCGTGCTCGACCACGGCGGCGGCGCGGTACGCGACGTCCTGCGCGCGCTCGAGATGGCTTCGTTCACCATCGACGAGCTGTCTGTGCGCCTGGATCTGTCCGCGTCCAAGGTCGCCGCCGCCGTCAGCGACCTGGAGGTGGAGGGGCTGGCGCGGCGCGTGGACGGGGGGAGGTACCGGCGGCTCAGGAGCTGAGGCGCCGCGCGAGGCAGGAAGGAGCGCGTCGCCTGTTGAAACCTAGGTCGCCTCAGGGGGTACCTGGTGACAGCTCCACGAGCGTGCCGTTCCCGACAATCCGAGACCACCGACGACGCCGCGACGCGGGCCGATCCGGCCGGCCTCTGCGGCGCGTTCCTGCGCGACCTCGAGGTGCGCGGGGCGAGCGCCGCGACCCGGCGCTCCTACGCGTCCGACCTGCAGCAGCTGCTCGAGTGGCTGGCTGAGCGTGAACAGACGGTCGCGGAGCTCGGACGGCGTCAGGTGCGGGCCTTCTCGGCCGACCTGGGCCGGCGCGGGTACGCGCCGGC
>JBLMXT010000087.1:0-2505 GCA_050257915.1 Deltaproteobacteria bacterium | reverse complement strand
TAGGCGCGGCTGTGGATGCGCTCCACGTCCCAGGAGCCGAGGAGGCCACGCACGTAGGTCTCCATGGCCCTGTCCGGGAACTCGATCTCGCCGAACTCGCTGTAGAAGGCGCGGCGGAAGTCCTGGCGGCCGTAGTACTTCTCGATGTCCTTCTGGCGCGGCTCGCTGAGGTTGATGCCCGGGGGCTCGATGATCTGGATCTGGATCATCTCCGGGTCCCAGCTCGCGATGCGCACGTGGACGCCGCCCTGGGCGCTGCCGTTCTTGACCTCGAACCGGTTGATGGCGCTGCTGGCGATGCGCAGGTCGCGGACCACGACGCCGGTGGAGTTGAGCCCAGAGATGATGGCGCGCTTGATGACCCGCGACGCCGGGTGGGCGTCGCGGCTCGTGCATACGCGCGCGCCCTTCTTGAGCACGGTGCCGTAGGCCATCGCCATCTTCAGCGCGAGCTCGGCGGTGATGTCGACGTTGATGAGCCCGGTGATGCCGTCTTTGCCGAAGAGTTGCGAGCTGCCGCGCGACTCCCAGATGATGCTGCTGTTGATCTGGGCGCCGGACTCGACCGTCTTGTTGGGGTAGATCTTGACGTCCGGGCCGATGTAGGCCTGCTCGCCGACCACCGACTCGTCGCCGACCGCCACGCCCTCGCTGAAGGTGGCCCCGGCCTTGAGGTCGCAGTTGCGCCCGATGATGGACCCGAAGACCTTGACGGAGGCGCCCACGTAGGTGTTCGCGGCGATGACGCTGTTGCGCGTCTCGGCGTGCTCCTTGACCACGACGTTGCTGCCGAGGACCGAGTAGGCCCCGATGGAGGCCGTGGGGTGGATCTTGACGTAGTTGCCCACGAACGCGGGGCCCTTCATGTTCTCGAGCGAGTCGAGGTTGACCCCGTCGCCGAGGAAGATGCGGTTCTGCAGCTCGATCCCGGGCAGCCCGGCCTGGACCTTGCCGTCCAGCAGGTCGCGGTTGGCGGTGAGGTACTGCGGCAGGCTGCCGATGTCCTGCCAGTAGCCCTCGGCGACATAACCGTAGAGCGGCGCCCCCATCTCGAACAGCTTGGGGAACAGCTCCTGGCTGAAGTCGTACTTGGTGTCCGCGGGGATGTGGTCGAACACCTCGGGCTCGAGCACGTAGATGCCGGTGTTGACGGTGTCGCTGAACACCTGGCCCCAGGTGGGCTTCTCGAGGAAGCGCTCGATCCGCCCCTCGTCGTCGACCACCACGACGCCGAACTCGAGCGGGTTCTCGACGCGCTTGAGGGCGATGGTGACCATGGCGCCGCGCCGCTTGTGGAACGCGACGATGTCCTGCAGGTCGAAGTCGGTGAGCGCGTCGCCGCTGATGACGATGAACGTGTCGTCGCGGAGCTCGTCCTCGGCCAGCTTGACACTGCCGGCGGTGCCGGCCGGAGCCTGCTCCACCGAGTACTGCATGCGCACCCCGAGCGTGGACCCGTCGCCGAAGTAGTCGCGGATGACCTTGGGCAGGAACATGAGCGTGACGACGGTCTCGTCGACGCCGTGCCGCTTGAGCAGCTCCACGATGTGCTCCATGCACGGCTTGCCGCACAGCGACACCATCGGTTTGGGCTGGTTGCTCGTGAGCGGACGCAGGCGGGTGCCCTCACCGCCGGCCATGACCACTGCGCGCACGTGTCACCTCAGCTTTTCGGAGGACCCCAGTGCGCCTAGCGTACCAGATGGGCGCGGGCGTCAGGCGCCGGCTACGAGGCGGCCGCTCCGTCGCCCGGCGTCGCCCGGTTCAGGTACACGATCACCTTGTAGCCGTACCAGAGCCCGCTGGCGATGTAGAGCGTCGCCCCGACCGCGAAGAACGCCCAGCCGAGCACCCTGATGTCGACGATGAACCACTGCAGCGCGCAGATGAGGATGAAGTTGGACGCCTTGCCCCAGCGGCTGATCTCCGGCCCCTTGGTCGTGTAGACGCGCGTCGGGATCGCCAGCGCCAGGATGATGCCGTCGCGGATGAGCAGGGGCAGCACCGCCAGCCACGGCAGCGTGCCGAAGTACCAGAGCATGGCGACGAGCGTGAAGAAGAAGGCGCGGTCGACGATGGGGTCGACCCAGCGCCCGAACTCGCTCTGCACGTGGTACGTGCGGGCGATGTAGCCGTCGGCGACGTCGCTGAGCGCGGCGAAGAGGATGACGATCGCGGTCGTCCAGCTCGAGCCCGGGACGTCCAGGCTGTAGAGGTAGACGATCACCGGCAGCGCGCACAGCCGCAGCACGGTGAGCGCGTTCGGGAGGTGGCGGATGAGGCCGGTGGCCGGGGCGTGCTCCATAGACGGCAGCATAACAGGCCGAACCCGGCCCCTCTTCCCCGCCGCGGCCCCCGTCGAGCCTGTGCTAAAATGCCCGCTGTACGGTCGGCGTGTGGCGCAGCCTGGTTAGCGCACTAGTCTGGGGGACTAGGGGTCGCCAGTTCAAATCTGGCCACGCCGACCATTCATTCCTTCCGTGGACGGCACACCGGCCTCCGAGC